>NZ_WWCX01000289.1:0-519 GCF_009857655.1 Duganella vulcania | reverse complement strand
GGCACGGCCGGCGGCAGCAGGCGGCCGGCGTCGTCCGGCATCAGCAGCGTGGCGCGGGCGCGGAAGGCGCGCTGGATGACGCCCTGCGTGATGTCGAAGATCTGCTCGGTCTGCAGCGCGCCGGACAGCTCGCGCGCGAACTCGTACAGCGCGCGCGCGCGCTTCTCGCGGTGCGACGCCACCCGCGCCTGGAAGCGCAGGCCGGCCGTCAGGTGGCCGGTGATCAGGCCCACCGCCAGCATCACCACGAAGGTGACCAGGTACTGGAAGTCCGACACGGCGAAGGTGAAGCGCGGCGGCACGAAGAAGAAGTCGAAGCAGGCCACGCTGACGCAGGTGGCCAGCACCGACGGCCCGCGCCCGTACCGCACCGCCACCAGCACCACCACCAGCAGGAACAGCATGGCGATGTTGGCCAGGTCCAGGTAGGCCAGCAGCGGCGTGGCCAGCAAGGCGGTGGCCAGGCTGGCGCCGCTGGCCGCGAGGTAGCCGACCGCGCGCTTGCGCGCCTGCGCGGCC
>NZ_WWCX01000288.1:0-523 GCF_009857655.1 Duganella vulcania | reverse complement strand
GGCGTGCTGGTGGCGTTGGGGACGGCCGGCGGCGCGGCGCTGGCGGGGCCGCCAGCCGTCAACGCGCTGCCATCCGGCGCGCAGCTGGTGGCCGGGCAGGCGTCCATCGCCACCAGCGGCAACCAGATGACGGTGACGCAGGGCAGCAACCAGGCCATCCTCAACTGGCAGCGCTTCGACATCGGCGCCAACGCCGGCGTGCGCTTCGACCAGCCCTCGTCGGCGGCGGTGGCGCTGAACCGCGTGATCGGCGGCGACCCGTCGCAGATCTACGGCAAGCTGTCGTCCAACGGCAGCGTGTTCCTGATTAATCCGCAGGGCGTGCTGTTCGGCGCCGGCGCCCAGGTCGACGTCGGCGCGCTCGGCGCCTCGTCGCTGAACCTGTCGGACAGCGCGTTCCTGAGCGGCCGCTACGACTTTGCCGGCACCAGCGGCGCCGGCGCCGTGCGCAACGACGGCAGCATCCGCGCCGCCGCCGGCGGCTACGTGGCGCTGATCGGGCCGTCGGTGGTCAACCGCGGCA
>NZ_WWCX01000287.1:0-525 GCF_009857655.1 Duganella vulcania | reverse complement strand
TGCTAATGACGGTACCTGAAGAATAAGCACCGGCTAACTACGTGCCAGCAGCCGCGGTAATACGTAGGGTGCAAGCGTTAATCGGAATTACTGGGCGTAAAGCGTGCGCAGGCGGTTTTGTAAGACTGTCGTGAAATCCCCGGGCTCAACCTGGGAATGGCGATGGTGACTGCAAGGCTAGAGTTTGGCAGAGGGGGGTAGAATTCCACGTGTAGCAGTGAAATGCGTAGATATGTGGAGGAACACCGATGGCGAAGGCAGCCCCCTGGGTCAAAACTGACGCTCATGCACGAAAGCGTGGGGAGCAAACAGGATTAGATACCCTGGTAGTCCACGCCCTAAACGATGTCTACTAGTTGTCGGGTCTTAATTGACTTGGTAACGCAGCTAACGCGTGAAGTAGACCGCCTGGGGAGTACGGTCGCAAGATTAAAACTCAAAGGAATTGACGGGGACCCGCACAAGCGGTGGATGATGTGGATTAATTCGATGCAACGCGAAAAACCTTACCTACCCTTGACATGG
>NZ_WWCX01000286.1:0-528 GCF_009857655.1 Duganella vulcania | reverse complement strand
CCAGCCCCGGTTCGCTGAAGCGGCCGGCCAGGCCCACGCGCACCGGCGTGCGCAGCAGCGTGCAGGCGCGCACCAGCTCGGCGATGCCGCGCAGCGCGCTCAGGCCGCCGACATAGCACACCTGCAGCGGCTGGCCGTCCCAGGCGGCGGCGCCGAATTCCTCCGGCCGCGGATAGTTGCGGATGGCCACCGCGCCGGGCTGGATCGGCAGGAACTTGTCGCGGATGGCGGGGGTGGCGGCGATCACGCCGTCGAGCCGGGCGCAGGCGCGGCGCTCGAAGCGGGTGTAGGCGGCCGACAGCAGGCGCCGCAGCGGCGGCGTCAGATAGGGCTTGCCCAGCAGCTGCAGCGGCACGTCCTCGTGGGCGTCGAACACCACCTTGCGGCCGCGCCGCCGCAGCAGCAGGCCGGCCGGCAGCAGCTCGGGATCGTGCAGCTGGATGATGTCGGCGTCCAGCGTCAGCGCGCGCCGGTACACGCGGCAGGTGGCGTGCAGCATGCGGTCGAGGCGGCCGCGCGCGGCGCCGG
>NZ_WWCX01000285.1:0-541 GCF_009857655.1 Duganella vulcania | reverse complement strand
AGCGGCAGCGCGTGGCGGCGCTCGGCCGCCGTCAGCGGCTCATGGGTCGCGTACTGGTAGTCCAGCACCTCGGTGCCGGCGTCCGACGCGTCGGGCGGGCCGAGCGCGCGCTGGCGCAGCCGTTCGCGCAGCAGCGCGTCGTCCGCCCGCACATCGACGATGACGAAGGCCAGGCCCAGCTCCCGCGCCAGCGCCTGGAACGGCTGCCGCTGCCAGCGGTGCAGATGGGCGGCATCGACCACCACGTCCAGCCCGGCGGCGCCGATGGCGCGCGCCAGTTGCAGCAGGCGCGCATAGGTTGCGCGGTCGGCCGCGGCGTCGTAGATGCCTTGCCCGCCCGCCGCGGCCATGTGCGCGGTCGGCGCCAGGCCGTGCAGGCGCTTGCGCTCGACGTCGGAACGGATGTGGATGGCGCCCAGCGCGGCCGCCAGCCGCGCCGCGCAATACGACTTGCCGCTGCCGGAGTAGCCGTGCATCAGCACCAGCGCGCCGCGACGGGGCCGTGTCCGCGCCGCCAGCGCCAGGTAGCGCCCGGCCGACG
>NZ_WWCX01000284.1:0-553 GCF_009857655.1 Duganella vulcania | reverse complement strand
GGGCGACTGCGGCGGTTGTCGTGGCGGCGGGGTGGCGCTCATGATTGGCCCTCGCGGCCGAACAGCGCCAGCGCGCGCAGGCAGGCGGCCTGGTGGGCGTCGCCCAGCGCCGGGCCGTAGTCGTGCTGCGCCAGGCGGAAGCTGTAGGGCAGGGCGCGCTGCTCGGCCTCCAGCACCCAGCGCGCCATGCGCGACAGCTTCTGTTCCAGGTCCAGCTGCGGCGGCAGCTCGGCGAAGTCGAGGCACAGCTCGGCCACCGCGCCGCCGTCGAAGTGCTTGGTGACCAGCTGGCCGCCCAGCGCCGGATCGTGGCGGGCGATCTGGCGCCAGGCCAGGTGGCGCATCGGGTCGCCCGGCTGGTAGCTGCGGATGCCGGCGAACTTGTCCAGGCCGACGGTGCCGTGGCCGTCCTCGCTGGCGGCGCCGCTGGACGGCAGCGGCTGCGGCGGCAGCTCGGGCGCGGGGTAGACCAGCACCCTGAGCGCGGGCCGCCAGTAGCTCCACGCGCGGAACAGGCCGAGCGGGAAGCGAGTGACCAGCCGCACGCGCGGCG
>NZ_WWCX01000283.1:0-553 GCF_009857655.1 Duganella vulcania | reverse complement strand
CAAGCGTTCACACTTATCGACTGTCAAATTAAAGAACAGCATTTGGGGCTGTAGCTCAGCTGGTTAGAGCACCGTGTTGATAACGCGGGGGTCGTTGGTTCGAGTCCAACCAGCCCTACCAGTTTTACCCTAGTAGTAAATCTCAGGGGGATTAGCTCAGCTGGGAGAGCACCTGCTTTGCAAGCAGGGGGTCGTCGGTTCGATCCCGTCATCCTCCACCAAAAGCTCAAACGTAAGCATACGTGTTTAGGTTTGATCTTTTAGAGATCAAGTGCTGTACGTTCTTTAACAATCTGGAAGAAGTAAGTAAATTTTTATTGATCGTTTTACGGTAACACGTAAGACGATGGGTAATGATTGTATGTATCAACAAACGCAACAACGTAGTACTTCTTATTTCTATAACCGCTCCTTTGTTTAGTCGCAAGGGGCTAACGTTATAGGGACAAGTGAATAAGTGCACATGGTGGATGCCTTGGCGATTACAGGCGATGAAGGACGTAGTAGCTTGCGATAAGCTGCGGGGAGCTAGCAAACAAGCTTTGATCCGCAG
>NZ_WWCX01000282.1:0-578 GCF_009857655.1 Duganella vulcania | reverse complement strand
CCGGCCGCGCGACGCTGGCCCGCGCCGAAGCGGCCGTCCTGAGCGCCGCCGCCAACGTCGACAGCGCGCAGGCCACACTGTCGACCGACAGCACCAACCTGGCGCGCGCGTCGATCCGCTCGCCCATCGACGGCGTGGTGCTCAGCCGCAGCGTCGATCCCGGCAACGCGGTGGCCGCCTCGCTGCAGGCGGTGACGCTGTTCGCGCTGGCCGAGGACCTGCATCACCTGCGCCTGCTGGTCAACGTCGACGAGGCCGACGTCGGCGCGGTGCAGGCGGGCCAGCAGGCCGGCTTCACCGTCAGCGCCTACGCCGACCGCAGCTATCCCGCCACCGTCACCCGCGTCTCGTACGGCTCGACCATCACCGAGAACGTGGTGACCTACGTGGCCTATCTGGACGTCGACAACGCCGACTTGAGCCTGCGGCCCGGCATGACCGCCACCGCAGTGATCCGCGCAGCCCAGCATGACAATGTGCTGCTGATCCCGAACAGCGCGCTGCGTTTCACGCCCGGCGACGCCGGCGCGGCGGCATCGGGCGGGCTGGTGTCGCGGCTGATGCCGCGCCTGCCGGCA
>NZ_WWCX01000281.1:0-593 GCF_009857655.1 Duganella vulcania | reverse complement strand
CTGCCGGCACGGGCGCCGCGCCAGGCCGGCATGGCAGCCGCTGTGCGCCGCTCGCTGTGGGTGCTGCGCGATGGGCGGCCGCAGGAGCTGAGCGTCACGCTGGGCATCAGCGACGGCCGCTACACGGAGGTGAGCGGCGCCGGGCTGGAGGCGGGCGTGCCAGTCATCACCGACCAGCGCGCGGCGGCGCCGTGAACGACACCGTCCCGCTGATACGGCTGCGCGACGTCTGCAAGCGCTACGGCGCGGGCGGCACCGCGCTGATGGCGCTGGATAAGGTCAACCTCGATATCGCGCAGGGCGAGTTCGTCGCCATCATGGGGCCCAGCGGCTCGGGCAAGTCGACCGCCATGAACATCCTCGGCTGCCTCGACACGCCCAGCGCCGGCCAATACCTGTTCCACCAGATCGACGTCGGCGCCGCCACCCGTGACCAGCGGGCGCGCCTGCGCCGGCGCTACCTGGGCTTCGTGTTCCAGGGCTTCAACCTGCTGGCGCGCACCTCGGCGCAGGAGAATGTGGAATTGCCGCTGCTGTACCGCGGCGAGGGCGCGGCGCGCCGCCACGCGCTGGCCGCGCAGGCGCTGGCCGCG
>NZ_WWCX01000280.1:0-620 GCF_009857655.1 Duganella vulcania | reverse complement strand
TCACCTGCGCGGTGCTCAGGATGGCGATGGCGGCCACCTTGATGGCCGACAGGTCGGCCGTTTCCAGCGCGGCGATGTCGTTGGTCGACAGCGCGGCCACTTGCGCGGTGCCCAGCGCGGCGGCTTCATTGGTGGTCAGCGCGACAACCTGGTTGGTGGTCAGGGCCTTGACCTGGTTGGCGCTCAGCGCGGCGATCGCGTTGGTCGACAAGGCGGCGAAGTCGTTGGTTTCCAGCGCGGCGATGCCGTTGGTGGACAGGCCGGCGGCTTGGGCGGCGGTCAGCGCGCTGGCCTGGCCGGTGGTCATGGCGACGATCTGGTTGGTGCTCAGGGCGCCCACTTGGGCCGAGCTCAGCGCGGCGAACTGGTTGGTCGACAGTGCGGCAACCTGGTCGGTGGAGAGGCCGGCCAGCTGGCCGGTGCGCAGCGCGGCGATGTCGTTGGTCGACAGGCCCGACAGGTCGGCGGTCTCGATCGCGCCGATGCTGTTGGCGCTCAGCGCGGCCACTTGCGCGGTGCTCATGCTGGCGATCTGGCCCGAGGTCAACGCGACCACCTGGTTGGTGCCCAGGGCGGCGATGCCGCCGGTGCTCAGCGCGGCGATCGAGGCGGTGGCCAGC
>NZ_WWCX01000027.1:0-70595 GCF_009857655.1 Duganella vulcania | reverse complement strand
GGCGCGCCGGCGGGCACACCGTGCAGCTGCGCCATCGCGGCCAGCCCGGCGCGGCGGCCGACTCGTGGGAATGCATGACCGGCTGCCTGGTGCCGGACGCGGCGCCGGTTGGCTGGGTGGCCGTGGTGCGGCCGGACCGCACCGTGCTGCATGACGGCCCGCTGGAACAGGTCGACGAACTCGTCGCCACGGCGCTGGCCCTGCTGGGCGCCGCCAGCTGATAGGCAATTCATTATAAAAAAAAACCGAAGCACACCATCACCAAGGAGACAGCATGACCCGATCGATCTTTTCCGCCGTCGCGGCGTTGACCCTCATGGCCGGCGGCACGGCCGGCGCGGCCGAAGGCTTTGAGCCGCGCTACAACCTCGCCGGCAGCCTGGGCGGCGAGCTGTTCGCCCCGCCCGACCAACCCGGCTGGGCCGGCGCACTGGCCGTGACCCGCATCCACGTCGAAAAAGTGACCGGCGACGACGGCCGGAAACTCACCGAGCCCATCCCGGGCGGCGTGGTGCCGCTGCCGGGCGCGCCGGCGGCGCTGTATCCCTCGTATGCCGGCAACCACGCCACCATCGACGGCACCGGCACCTTCACCCGCTCGGACCTGGTGCTGGGCTACCTGACCACCGACCGCTACGCGGGCGGCCGGCTGGCCTTCGTGTTCGACCTGCCGTACGCGCGCAAGCAGCAATCCATCGTGGGCAGCGCATCGACGCCTGCGCTGCAATGGAACCCGGCGGTGCCGGCCGCCACGCAGGCCGCCGTGCAGGGCCAGTTCAGCGCGCAGTACCAGGGCGCGGTGGCGGCGGACGGCGCCACCGCCACCGGTGAACTCAGCGGCATGGGCGACGTCGAGCTGCAGGCCGGCTGGCTGTATGTGGGCGACAAGGTGCGCGTGCTGGCGGGCGGATCGGTGATCCTGCCGACCGGGAAGTACGACAGCGGCCCGGCGCCCGACATCGGCTCCGGCCACTACACCACGCTGCGGCCGACACTGCAACTGGGCTACCTGCCGGTGCCGGAGGTGGCGCTGGCCGCCAAGCTGTCGCTGGGCCTGAACAGCCGCAACCACGCCAACCAGCTCCGCAGCGGCAACTGGGCCGGCCTGGAGCTGGCGGCCGGCTACAAGACGGCGCTCGGCGTCGTCGGCCTGCACGCGATCCACCTGAGCCAGTACCAGGACGACGACAACAACCCGCTTGGCGCCAGCCGCTTCCGCTCGACCAACGCCGGCGCCTTCTTCACCACCAGGATCGCGCCCATCGACGCCGTGGTGACGGTCCAGTACATCGCCACCACGGCCTCGCGCAACGCCAAGGCCGGCAGCTTCACGCAGGTCCGGCTGATCAAGCTGTGGTGAGCGGGCGCGCCGGCGTCTGGCGCCGGCGCGCTCAGTCGACGTGGAACACCGGCTCCATCATCGCCCAGTGTTCGCCGTCCGCGCGGCTCGCCAGCGGGCGCTGGCACGGGCCGCAAAAAGTCCACCAGCGCTGGGTCTCCGGGTCGGCCGCCACGGCGCGCATGTCGGCGTCGAAGTCGCTGCCGTGGTATTCCCAGTAGCCGAACAGCAGATTCTCCGGCTCGCGCAGGAAGATCGAGTAGTTGCGCACGTTCGCCGCGGCCAGCGTGGCCAGCACTTGCGGCCACACCGCCGCGTGCAAGGCCTTGTATTCGTCGATCCTCTCGGGGACGATCCCGATCACCATGCCCATACGTTCCATCACTTCTCCTTTATTTGATTGGATAAAAAGGTAAAATGCCACTTTTACTTTGTTCGCCGCCACCATGGCCAAGCTTCCCATCACCACCCGCCGCAGCATCAACCTGCTGCTCGATCACGCCGCCCAGCACCTGAAGGTGGGCGACGCCCTGCCGACCGAAATACGGATGACCGAGATCGTCGAGAGCAGCCGCACCGCGGTGCGCAGCGCGCTGGCCCACCTGGTCGAGCATGGCCTGATCGCCGGCATGAAGCAGCGCTACCTGCTGCGCAAGCCCAAGCCCGGCGACTACTTCGAGGTGGCCGAACTGCACAGCGCCACCGAACAGCTGCAACAGGTGCTGATGGAGCGCATCTACGAACGCGACCTGCCGCCCGGCGCGGAATTCACCGAGGTCGAGCTGTCGCGCGCGGCCGGCGTGAGCACCATCGCCGTGCGCGAGTTCCTGATCGGCTTTTCGCGCAACGGCTTGATCGAGAAAACCCCGCGCGGCAGCTGGCGCCTGTGCGCCTTCGACACCAAGTTCGCCGAGGAGCTGGGCGAGGTGCGCGAGATGTTCGAGCTGAAGGCCATCGAACGTTTCGCCGCACTGCCGCCGTCCGATCCGGCCTTCGCCCGCCTGCGCGAACTGCTGGCCCGCCACGAGGCGCTGGGCAAGGAATCGGCCGAGAGCCACCTGGAATTCCCCGCGCTCGACCGCGAGTTCCACACCTTCCTGATCGGCCTCCTGGACAACCGCTTCGCGGAAAACCTGAACGAGGCGGTGTCGATGGTGTACCACTACCACTACCAGTGGGACAAGCGCGACGAACTGCCGCGCAACCAGCACGCGGTGCAGGAGCACCTGGCCATCCTGCGCCCGCTGGTGCGGGGCGACGTGCCGGCGGCGATGGCGGCGATGCGCGAGCACCTGCACTCGTCGCGCTCCACCATGCTCAATGCGCTGCATCACCGCGAGAACAGCGCCCACCCGCACTAGCGCCGATCAGGCGTTGAGCGTGATGAAGCCGCCGTCGATCGGATAGTCGCTGCCGGTGATGAAGGACGCCGCGTCGCTGCACAGGTACAGCGCCAGCGCCGCCACCTCGTCCGGGCGCGCCATGCGGCCGATCGGCTGCGTCTTGGACAGGCGCTCGAACATCTCCGCCTCCTGGCCGGGATAGTTCTTGGCCAGGAAGCCGTCGACGAACGGCGTATGCACACGGCCCGGCGAGATCGAGTTGCAGCGTATGCCGTCCGCCAGGTAGTCCTTGGCCACCGACAGCGTCATCGCCATCACCGCGCCCTTGGCGGTGGAATAGGCGAAGCGCTCCGGCACCGCCACCCATGCCGCCACCGACGCCATGTTGAGTATCACGCCGCCGCCGTTCTTGCGCAGCTGCGGGATGGCCGAGTGCAGGCAGTTGTAGACGCCCTTGACGTTGACATTGATGACGCGGTCGAAATCCTCCTCGCCGGTGGAGTCGGCCTTGCCCACGTGGGCGATGCCGGCGTTGTTGATCAGGATGTCGATCGCGCCGAACTCCTCGAACCGCGCCCGCACCTGCGCCTGGCGCGTGACGTCGCAGCCGTACGCCACGGCCTGGCCGCCCCCCTCGCGGATGGCGCGCGCCACGCTGGCGCCCGCGGCCTCGCTGACGTCGAGGATGTGCACCATGGCGCCATTGCGCGCGAACAGCGTGGCGATGGCCGCGCCGATGCCGCTGCCGCCGCCGGTGACGACCGCCCGCTTACCCGTTAATTCAAACATGTTTCGATACTCCCAGTCGAGGTGATGACGGCCGGCTGCCGCGCCTCGCGCAGCGCCGCCCGCGCGAACCACGCGATCACGAGGAAGCACAGCAAGGGGGCGGCATAGCCGAATTGAAGGTTATGCGTGATGTCGCTGATCGCGCCGAACATCAGCGGCAGCACCGCGCCGCCGACGATGGACATGACGATCAAGCTGCTGCCCATCTCGGTGTCGGCGCCGGCGTTGCCGATGCCAAGCGAGAAAATGGTCGGGAACATGATGGACATGAAGAAGGCGATGCCGATCACCGCCGCCAGGCTGGCCGCGCCGCTGGCGAACATCGCCAGCGCCGACAATGCCACGCTGGCCAGCGCGTACGACAGCAGCAGCCGCGCCGGCGCGATGTACTTCATCAGCCAGGTGCCGGCAAAGCGGCCGACCACGAAGGCGGCGCCGCAGCCCCAGCCCAGGTAGTCCGCCGCCTTGATCTGCGAGATGCCGGCCGCCTTGGACGCGTACAGGATGAAGAAGCTGAACACGCACACCTGCGCGCCAACGTAGAAGAACTGGGCGATGACGGCGCGCCGGATCGGCGCACGCCGCAGCGCCCGCAGGATGGCGCCGCTGGCGGGCGCGTTGTGTGCAGCGGCCGTGGTGGCCGGCAGCTTGAGGAAGTAGAACACCAGCGCGATGGCCATAATCACCAGCGCCACCAACAGGTACGGCCCCTTGACGCTGGCCGCCTCCGCCGCCAGCACCGCCTGCCGCGCGCCCTCGGACATGGCCTGCAGCTCGGCGTCGCTGGTGCCGCCCACCAGGATGGCGCGGGCGCCGGCGATCGGCGCCAGCGTCGCGGCCAGGCCGTTGAACGATTGCGCCAGGTTGAGGCGCCGCGTGGCGTGCTCGGGACGGCCCAGCAGCGTGATGTAGGGATTGGCCGCCGTCTCCAGCACGGTCAAGCCGCAGGCGATGATGAACAGCGCGCCGAGGAAGAACACGTAGCGCTGGGTGTCGGCGGCCGGGATGAACAGCAGCGCGCCGGTGGCGAACAGCGCCAGGCCGGCCAGCATGGCGTTCTTGTAGCCGGCCTTGCGGATCAACAGGCCGGCCGGCAGCGCCATCACGAAATACGCGATGAACACCGCCGAATCCACCAGCGCCGATTGCAGCACGGTCAGGCTGAAGGACTTGCGCAGGTGGGGTATCAGGATCGGGTCGAGGTTATGGACGAAGCCCCACATGAAGAACAGCGTGGTGATCATCACAAAGGCAAACCGGTAGGAATGCCCGCTTGCTGGTGCGGTTGGTGTCATGGAGTCTCCGTATGCGGCGCTTGTGCGCCTTCGTGTTCTACTATCCACTTCAGCCGCCGCGCTGTCTGGGCGCGGCGGTGTTACCACAACTTGGCTGGGCTTAGCCGTCGATCAGCGCCGGGTCCCAGGCATGCACGGTCTGGCTCTGCTGGCCCAGTCCCTCGATGCCCAGCACCATGCGGTCGCCCGCGCGCAGGTAGACCGGCTCCGGTTTCTGGCCCAAGCCCACGCCCGGCGGCGTGCCGGTGCTGATCACGTCACCGGGGTTGAGCGTCATGAAGCGGCTGATGTAGCTCACCAGCTGCGCCACCGTGAACACCATGGTGCGCGTGCTGCCGGCCTGATAGCGCTTGCCGTTCACGTCCAGCCACATGTCGAGGTTCTGCGGATCGCGCACCTCGTCGGCGGTGACCAGCCACGGGCCCACCGGGCCGAAAGTGTCGCAGCCTTTGCCCTTGTCCCATTGGCCACCGCGTTCGAGCTGGTACTCGCGTTCGGACAGGTCGTTGACCACGCAGTAGCCGGCCACGTAGTCCAGCGCCTCGCTCTCCTCGACGTAGCGCGCGCGGGTGCCGATCACCACGCCGAGTTCCACTTCCCAGTCGCTCTTGACCGAGTCGCGCGGCAGCACCACCGGGTCGTTGCAGCCGATGATGGAGCTGGTGGCCTTGGCGAACAGCACCGGTTCGGACGGCACCGCCATGCCCGATTCGGCCGCGTGGTCCGAATAGTTCAGGCCCACGCAAATCAGCTTGCCGATGTCGGCCACGATGGGCGCGTAACGCACCGGCTCCGCGACCGCCGGCAGCTGCGAGGCGTCGATCGAGGCGATGCGATCCAGGCTGGCGCGGCCCAGATGGGCCGAGGTCAGGTCCGGCAGGACGCCGGACAGGTCGCGCAACTGGCCGTCCGCATCGATCAGGCCCGGTTTTTCATTGCCCTTGGGGCCAAAGCGTAACAATTTCATTGATTTCCCTTATACGTCACTCGTCACTTCAAAAAATTCATGCGGCCGATGGCGTCGGCGCGTTGCGGTCGATCAGCCCCTGCTCGATCAGCGCCTGCCACAGGGCGGCGGGCAGCGGCTGCGCGAACCACTCGGCGTTCTGGCGCAGCTGCGCCGGGTTTTGCGCGCCGGGGATGCAGGACACCACCGCCGGATGCGCCATCGGGAACTGCAGCGCCGCCGCCTGCAACGGCGCACCGGCTTGCGCGCAGACCGCGGCGATGGCCTCGACGCGGGCGACGATGTCGGCCGGCGCGTCCTCGTAATTGAACTTGCGGGTGCCTGCCAAAATGCCGGAATTGAATGGCCCGCCGATCACGATGCCGATGCCGCGCTTCTCGCAGCGGTCCAGCAACGGCGCCAGCGCGGCTTGTTCCAGCAGGGTGTAGCGCCCCGCCAGCAGCGCGCAATCGAGGCCGCAGGCGTCGATTGCGTCGGCCACCACCTCCCATTCATTGACGCCCAGGCCGATGGCGCCCACGCTGCCCTCGTCGCGCAATTGCGTCAGCGCGCGGAAGCCGCCGCCCTGCGTCAGCTGCTGCCAATAGTGGCCGTGCCGCTCGCCGTGCGTGACGCGGCCGATGTCGTGCACATACAGGATGTCGACGCGGTCCATGCCGAGGCGCTGCAGGCTGTCCTGGTGCGAGCGCATCACGCCGTCGTAGCTGTAGTCGTAGTGCGGCCGCAGCGGCAGCGGCTGCGCCCAGCCGGATTCGCCGGGCCGTACGCCGGCGTCGGGCCGCATCAGGCGCCCGACCTTGGTGCTGACCACGAAGCTGTCGCGCGGTCGCTCGCGCAGCGCGGCTCCCAGCCGGTGTTCGGACAGCGTGTAGCCGTAGTATGGCGCGGTGTCGAAATAGCGGATGCCCAAGTCCCACGCGGCATCGACGATGGCGCGCGCCTCGGCGTCGCTGACCGCCTCGTACAGGCCGCCCAGCTGGGCGCAGCCCAGTCCCAGGCTGCTCAGCGCAATGCCGCGCCGCGGCAGGATGCGCGGGTCGTTGACTTGCATGTCAGGCCGCTTTCAAGGGGGAGCATCCGGGGCCGGACGCTTCGAATTGTTTATACGTGAGGATGAACTCCTGGTGCCCCAGCGCCTCCGAGCAGCTCTGCGCGCCGTTGGCCACCTGCGCCACCAGCTGCACGATCTCGGCGCCGACCTGCTCCAGCGTCGCGTCGCCGCTCAGGATGCGCCCCGCGTTCACGTCCATGTCCTCGGCCAGGCGTTCGTAGGTGGCCGGATTGGCGCACACCTTGATCACCGGCGAGATCGCCGAGCCTACCACCGAGCCGCGCCCCGTGGTGAACAACGTGACGTGCGCGCCACAGGCGATCAGCTCGACGATTTCGGCGTTGTCGGAGATGTTGGGGAAGCCGAAGCGCACCTCGCCGTCCGGCACCACGTCCAGCAGATACAGGCCGCCGGTCTCGGGCTGGTCGCCCGGCTTGAGGATGCCGCTGATCGGCGAGGCGCCGCTCTTGGCGTAGGCGCCCAGCGATTTCTCTTCCTGCGTGGTCAGGCCACCGTCGGCGTTCCCGGGCGCGAAGCTGCCGTGGCCCAGCACCGTGTAGTAGTGCGCCGCCTTGTTCACGCAGGCGACGATGGCCTCGCCCAGTTCCGGCGTGGCGGCGCGGCGCTTCATGTGGAACTCGCAGCCCACCAGTTCACCGGTCTCCTCGAAGATGCAGGCCGCGCCGGCCGCCACCAGCTGGTCGAAGGCCACGCCCACGGCGGGGTTGGCGGTGATGCCGCTGGTGCTGTCCGAGCCGCCGCAGATGGTGGCCACCACCAGTTCATCGAGCCGCATCGGCACGCGCTGCTGGCCGTCGAGCGCCTCGCGCGCCCAGCGCACCCATTCCACGCCGTCGGCCACGCTGGTGCGGGTGCCGCTGTTCTGCTGGATGGTGATGGTGTGGACCGGCCGGCCGCTGGCCGCCACTTCTTCCTCCAGGCCGCGCCGGTTGAAGCTCTCGCAGCCCAGCGAGACGATCAGCGCGGCGCCGACGTTCGGGTGGGTGGCCAGGCGCTTCATCATGCGGTCGGCGTAATCGTTGGGATAGCAGCCGGGGAAGCCGATCAAATGCACTTCCTGCCCGGGGAAGGCGTTGACGATCAGGCGCGCCACGTGGTGCGCACATTCGACCGTGTAGGCGACGACGACGACGTTGCGGATGCCCTTGTGGCCGTCGGCGCGCAGGTAGCCCGACAGTGCTGGCAGAGAGGCGTTGGACATCAGTGGGTACTCCCGATGAAGGAATGGGCGTCCGACGCCAGGGTGTAGGTCGGGATGTAGTCGCTGACGAGATTATGCGTGTGCAGCATGGCGCCGGGCGCCACGTCGGCCGTGACGGTGCCGATGATGGCGCCGTAGCGCAGCACCTTGTCGCCGGCCTTGAGCGCGTGGCGCGCCACCTTGTAGCCCAACGGGATGTCCTCGGCCAGCACCGCGACCGCGCCGTCGATCTCCAATGCGTCGCCGGCCACCAGCGGCACGCGGGCGATCAGGCAGTTGTCTTCGGGCGCCATCAGCAGCAGGCGCGGGGCCGAAGGGGGAATGGGTGTGGACATGGATGGTTCCTTACACATAAAAGTCGGCATCAACCGCTCGATTGTATTCGATATATCACGTACAATACAAGCACATCCAACCTCGATACGGAAAAAATCCATGATGAAAACCGTTGTTTGCCTCTCCCCCGGCGACCTGCAACTGGTCGAGCGTCCGGTGCCTCAGGCGGCGGCCGGCGAAGTGCTGGTGCGCGTGCGCCGCATCGGCTTGTGCGGCACCGACATGCATATCTTCCGCGGCACCCAGCCCTTCCTGCAGTATCCGCGCGTGATGGGCCACGAGCTGTCGGGCGAGATCGTCACCGCGCCCGAGGGCAGCGAATTGAAAGCCGGCGACCAGGTGTATGTGATGCCCTATCTTTCGTGCGGCGGCTGCATCGCCTGCCGCCAGGGCAAGACCAACTGCTGCACCAATATCCAGGTGCTGGGCGTGCACCGCGATGGCGGCATGACCGAATATGTGACGCTGCCCGAGCGCTTCGTGTTCAAGACCGACGGCATTTCCCTCGACGACGCCGCGATGCTGGAGTTCCTCGCCATCGGCGCGCACGCGGTTCGGCGCGGCGGCGTGCGGCCCGGCCAGAACGTGCTGGTGGTGGGCGCTGGTCCGATCGGCATCGCCGCCGCGTTGTTCGCGCGCCTCAAGGGCGGCAACGTGACGGTGCTGGACGGACGCGAGGACCGCCTGGCCTTCTGCCGCACCGCGCTGGACATCCCGCGCACGGTGACGGTGGGCGACCGGGACAAGGCGCAGCTGTCGGAACTGACCGACGGCGAATTCTTCGACGTGGTGTTCGACGCCACCGGCAACGTCAAGGCCATGGAGCGCGGGCTGGAATTCGTAGCGCACGGCGGCACGTATGTGCTGGTGTCGATCGTGTTGGACCGCATTTCCTTCGCCGATCCGGAATTCCACAAACGCGAAACCAACCTGCTGGGCAGCCGCAACGCCACCGCCGACGACTTCCGCGAAGTGCTGGCGGCGATGAAGGCGGGCCTGGTGCCGACAGGCCTGATGAACACGCACCGCACCACGCTGTCCGATTTCGTGTCGGTGCTGCCGCAGTGGATGGATCCTGCGGCCGGCGTCATCAAAGCCATCGTCGAGGTGTAAATGGCCTCGCCTATTCTGCAATTCGGCACCAGCCGCTTCCTGCAGGCGCATGTCGACCTGTTCGTCCAGCAGGCGCTGGACAGCGGGCAGGCACTGGGCCGCATCACCGTGGTACAGACCACCGGCAGCGCGCAGAGTGCGCAGCGGGTGGCGGCGTTCAACGCGCCGGGCGGCTATCCGGTGCGCATCCGTGGCCGTGAGGATGGCGCGGTGGTCGACCAGGAGCACCGCGTGACCGCCATCGAGGCCGCGCTGCAGGCGGACCGGGACTGGCCGGCGATCCACGCGCTGGCCGCCGGGCCGGTGCGGGTGATCGTCTCCAACACGGGCGACCGGGGTTACGAACTCTCGGCGCAGGACGGCCCGTCGCTGCTGGACGCGGACACGCCGCCGCGCAGCTTCCCCGCCAAGCTGCTGGTGCTGCTGCACCGCCGCTACCTGCAAGGCGCCGCGCCGGTCACGCTGTATCCGTGCGAGCTGGTGGCCAATAACGGCAGCGTGCTGCGCGAACTTGTTTGCCAGCTGGCGCGCGACTGGGGCCTGGACGATGGCTTCCACGCCTACCTGGGCGGCGCCTGCGTGTGGATCAATTCACTCGTGGACCGCATCGTCTCCGAGCCGATCGCGCCGGCCGGCGCGGTGGCCGAGCCTTACGCCATCTGGGTGATCGAAGCGCAGCCCGGCATGGTGCTGCCTTGCACCCATCCGCAGATCGTCGTCACGGATCAACTGGAGCCGTATGAGCGGCGCAAGCTGTTCCTGCTGAACCTGGGCCACACCTTCCTCGCCGAGCAGTGGATACGAACCAGCCGCGCCGTCGACGAGACGGTGTTGCAGGCGATGGCCGATCCCGAACTGCGCGCGCAGTTGGAGGCGCTGTGGGAGGAGGAAGTGCTGCCGGTGTTCGACGCGCTGGGCGAGGCCGACATCGCGCGCGCCTACCTGGCGCAGGTGCGCGACCGCTTCACCAATCCCTTCCTGGCGCACCGGCTGGGCGATATCGCGCAGAACCACGAGCAGAAAAAGCAGCGGCGCCTGCTGCCGGTGGTTGCGCTGGCCGCTGAACAAGGCCTGTCGCTGGCGCAGCCGCGCCTGCGCGCCGCGCTGCTGCGGGAGGCGGCATGAGCGGCGCCTTCTGGTCGGTGGGCGAGTGCATGCTGGAGCTGCGTCCGCAATCGCAAGGCACCCTCGCCCACGCGGCGGCCGGCGACAGCTACAACACAGCGGTCTATTTGAAACGGCTGGCGCCCGACATGCCGGTGCGCTACGTCAGCGCTCTGGGCGACGATGCGATGAGCAGTTTGATCCGCGACCACATGAGGGACGAGCGCATTGACGACAGCCTGATCGACATCCGAGCCGGCGGCACTGCGGGGCTGTACGCGATCGCGACCGACGCCAACGGCGAGCGCCGCTTCACCTACTGGCGCGCACAGTCCGCCGCGCGCAGCATGCTGTCCGCCGCGCACCTGGCGCAACTGGGCGCGCAGCTGGCCGAGTGCCGCGTGCTGCTGCTGACCGGTATCACGCTGGCCATCCTGGACGACGAGCGGCGCGCCGCCCTGCTGTCGCTGGCGGCGCAAGTGCGTACTGCCGGCGGCTGGGTCGCGCTGGACAACAACTACCGCCCGGCGCTGTGGGATGTGGCCACCGCGCGCGAGTGGATGCGGCGCGCGGCGCAGGTCTGCACCCATGCCCTGTTCAGTTTTGACGACGAGGTGCTGCTGCATGGCGACCGCAGTCCGGCCGAGGCGCTGGGGCGCATCGCGGCCATCGGCGTGCCGGAAGTGGTGCTCAAACTGGGCGCAGACGGCTGCCTGATCGGCGGCACGGCGGCGCGTGCGGCGCAACCGGTCCATGTCCCCGCGCTAACCGTGCGCGCCGTGGACACCACCGCCGCCGGCGACAGCTTCAACGCCGGCTATCTGGCGCAGCGGCTGCGTGGCGCGTCCAGTATCAAGGCGGCGGAATTCGGCTGCGCGGTGGCTGCCGCCGTGGTGACGCATCCGGGCGCTATCATACCGGCTGCAGCCCTTCCCTCTTTGAACACGGAGCCTTGATGCGCATCGACGCCCATCAGCATTTCTGGCAACTGGCGGCGCGCCAGGGCGCATGGCCGCCGCCGGAGCTTGCCCCCATCCACCGCGACTTCCATCCCGCCGACCTGACCGCGCTGCTGGCGGAAAACGGCGTCGCCGCCACCGTGCTGGTGCAGTCCATGCCCAACGAGGCGGACACCTGCTACATGCTGGACCTGGCGGACCGCCACAGCTTCATTGGCGCGGTGGTCGGCTGGGTGGACCTGAAGGCGGCCGACGCGCCCGATCAAATCGCCGCCCTGGCCGCGCATCCCAAGCTGCGCGGACTGCGGCCCATGCTGCAGGACCTGGACGACGACCGCTGGATCGACGATCCGGCCCTGGCGCCGGCGGTGGACGCCATGCTGCGCCACGGCCTGCGCCTCGACGCGCTGGTGCTGCCGCGCCACCTGCCCGCGCTGCTGGCCTTCGCGCGCCGCCACCCGGAGCTGCCGATTGTGATCGACCATGCGGCCAAGCCGATCATGGACGGCGCACCGCACGCGCAATGGCGGGACGACATGAGCAAGCTGGCGGCGCTGCCGCAAGTGGAATGCAAGCTGTCCGGCATGGTCACGGAGGCTGGTCCCGAATGGACCGTGGAACAGCTACGCCCCTACGCGCAGCATGTGCTGCGGGCCTTCGGACCGGAACGCGTGATGTGGGGCAGCGATTGGCCAGTGCTCACGCTGGCCGCCGGCTACGCGGCGTGGCTGGCCGCCAGCGAGGCGTTGCTGGCGCATCTGAACGAGGCGCAGCGCGCGGCCGTATTCGGCCTGAACGCGCGCCGTTTCTACCAAATTGACTAACCTCCACGTACCGAACGCCATGCAGCCAGAGACCCTGACCGAAACCCCGGCGCTGACGAACCGGCCGCCCGAGCCACGTATGTACCGCTTGGTGGCCGAACGCATTCAAGAGCTGATCAGCCAACAAGGCATCGCCCCCGGCGAGCGCCTGCCCGCCGAGCGCGAACTGGCCGCATCACTGCGCGTAAGCCGCGCGTCCCTGCGCGAGGCACTCATCGCTTTGGAACTGGGCGGTGTGGTCGAGGTGCGCGGCGGCTCCGGCGTGTACGTGTGCGAAGCGGGGGCATCGCCGGCCGCCGTGCCGGAGGCCGGTCCGGGACCGTTCGAGGTGCTGTCCGCCCGCAGCATGATCGAGACAGAGGTTGCCGCCATGGCCGCCAAACACGCCACTGCCGCCGCGGTGAGCGCCATTCGGGTGGCGCTGCTGGAGATGGAGCGCAGCCATGAAGACCGCTCCAGCAACGAACAGGCGGACCGCAACTTCCACCTGGCCATCGCGCGCGCCAGCGGCAACACGGCGTTCGTCGGCGTGGTCGATTACCTGTGGCGCCAGCGCAGCAGCCTGTGGCACCGGCTCAAGGAGCACTACCGCACCGAGGAACTGCGCAAGGCCACGCTGCTGGATCACCGCGCGATCTACGACGCCATCGCCGGCAGCGATCCGGTCGCCGCACGAAGCGCCATGCGCGCCCACCTGCAGCGCGTGAACCGCACGCTGGCCGGCGGCTGAACCTGACGGACGGCGACTGCGGCCGGCCAGCGACCGTTCAATCCGCGCCGGAATGGCGCGAGCCGTCCGAACCTTGAGCGCGGCCGCCAGGGACGCCGCCAGCACACGGCCAGTAGCGTCCCATGCAAGCCTACAGTCAGCGCAGCGGCTCCAGGATCACCGCCGCGCCGCCCGCTGGCGCCAGGCGCAGGGTGAGCGTGTCGCGCGCCGTCACCACGCGTTCCACGCGGCGCAGTTCATTCGGCGTATCGCCGTCCTCCCACAGTGTGGCGCGGAAGCGGCCGGCCGGCAGGAAGCCCAGCGACACCGGCTCGGCGCGGCCACCCGCCGTTTCGTCCGCCGTCATCGCGCCCAGATACCAGCTGCGGCCCTGGCGGCGCGCCAGCACGATGTCCTCGCCCGGTGTGCCGGACAGGAAGCGCGTCTCGTCCCACGCGGTCGGCACGCGCTGGATGAAGTCGAATCCGGCGGCGCCGCGATAGACCTCGGGATCGTCGGACACCATCTGCAGCGGGCTGTCGTACACCACGTACATCGCCAGCGCCTGGCCGCGCGTGTGCTGGGTCTGCGGCATCACCTCGCGCACCGCGAAGGTGGCCGGCGTGCCGTTGTGGAAGCCGCCCGGCGTGTAATCGAGCGGGCCGGCCAGCATGCGCGTGTACGGCAGCATCAGGTTGTGGCGCGGCGTGATGGACTTGTCCATCTTGTCCCACTCGGCGCCGCGCACGCCCTCCTGCGTGATGAAGTTCGGATAGCTGCGCTGCAGGCCGGCCGGCACGTAGGCGCCGTGCAGGTCCAGCAGCATGTGGCGCTTGGCCGTGGCGGCCGCGACGCGCTGGTAGAAATCGACCACGTCCTGGTCGTCGCGGTTCATGAAATCGATCTTGACGCCCTTGATGCCCCAGCGCGCGTAGGTGTCGAGCACCTCGTCCATGCGCCCTGCCACGTGCTCCCAGTGCGCCCACAGCATCAGGCCCACGTTCCTGGCGGCGGCGTAGCGCACCAGTTCCGGCATGTCGATGCCGTCGGCGGCGCGGGTGACGTCGGTGGCCGGATTCGCATCGCAGCAGCCGCCCGGGCCGGACGCCCAGCCGGCGTCGATCAGGTAATACGGCAGGCCGGAGGCGGCGGCGAAATCGATGAAGCGCTTGTAGTTGTCCATGCCCGGCTTCATGCCGGCCAGCGGGCCGGACCACCAGTCCCATGCCGCCTTGCCCGCCCGTACCCAGCTGAAGTCGCCCTGCGGCGGCGGGTTGAGGTTGCCGATCAGCTGCGACGGGATCATGTCGCCGATGCGGTCGCCCATCATCACCACGCGCCACGCGGTGGTCAGCCCGGCTTGGGAAATGTAGGCCGGCGCCGGCCGCTTGGGCGGCGCCGACAGCCGTATCCGCAGCGCTCCGCCTTCCGGCAGCAGCGCCGCGCCGGTGTAGCCGGCCAGGTTGGCCTGGGTGATCGCGTAGGCGGTGCGTCCGGACAGCGCGGTGCAGACCACCGGCACGTCGTAGGCCTGGCCGGCGCGCAGCTGCGACACCCTCACGCGTTCAAACGGCACCTCGTGCGCGCCGTCGGCCGTCGACACCAGGCATTCCGGATCGCCTGCCGGCACGAAGGCTGTGCGCTCGCCGCGCAGGCGCACCGGCTCGGCGCCGTCTAGGCGGTAGCGAAAGGCGACGCCGTCGTCATAGGCGCGCACGTCGAGGTACAGCCGGCGGCCTGCCGGCGCCTGTTCGCGGAACACCAGCGTGGCGCCGCGATAGCGGTCGCGCGCCTGGGCGGCCTTGGTGGCCGTCAGCGCGATGGTTCGGTCGACCTTGACGTCCTCGCGCCGCTCCAGCCGCAGCGCGCCCAGCTCCGGCACACCGTCCAGCTCCAGCCCAAGCGGCGACGGTGCGATGACGGTCTCGCCCCGGCGCGCGACCGAAAAGCGGCCGGCGTCGTCGTCGATGCGGATGGTGGTGCGCCCGTCGGGCGACGACACCAGCGCCGGCGCGGCCGAAGCCTGGGCCAACGGCAGCAGCAGCGCCGCCACGAGGGTCGTCACCAGGGGTTTCATGACGGCGGCGCCGGCCACTTGCTGCGGAATTTCGCGTCTCTTCATACCATTCTCATTATTCGGATTAGCACCCGCGGGCGGCGGGCGAAGGAGCTCGATTGTATTGTATATATTTAATACAATCAAGCGCATCGGCCTCCGCGCCATTATCATTTTAAGCATGCTTTTGCTACAATAATGGCCTTTTGCAATTTATTTTTCTATAAGGATACTACGATGACAGTACGATTTGGCCGCCTGACGGCCAGCATGCTCGCGTTGGCCTGCAGTTGCGCCTGTGCCGGGATGACGCGCGTATCTGCCAGCAGCCGCTGGCGGGCTCGCCGTGGACCGTGCCGCTCACGGTGAGCGTGAAGTCGCCGATCAACCTGACCGCGCTCAAGGCCATCGACGGATTGGGCAGCTGGACGACGTACCAGGGCAACGCGTCCCATACGGGCTTTGTTGACGCCAGCTTCAATCCAGCGGCCTTTTCACGCCGCTGGAACATGGCCGGCGTCAACGACAACCTCGGCAATTACGCGTCCACCGCCACCGAAGGTGGACGCGTATTTTTTGTCCGCCACGACAGCCTGGGCACCCGTTGGGAGCTGCTGGCCGTGTCCGAGGACACCGGTGCCTTGGCATGGAGAGTCGACCTGGGCCCCTTGAGCCGGGTCAACCCGCCGGCGGTGTCGAACGGCCGTGTCTACGTCACCTCGAACGCCTACCAGGACGCCTATATGTGGGTGTTCGACCAGGCGACAGGAGCGCAGCTCAATCGCCAGCAAATGATCTCGCAATGGACCGAGTATTCGGCCCCCACCGTCTTCGGCACCGACGTTTATTCGTTCAACGGCTACCTCGGTGGCATCGCCAAATATTCCGATGTGGACGGCAAGATCAGCTGGAGCAACCCGGCATATGGCGACGATGGCTGGAGCCCGGCGACCGACGGACGCTTCATCTACAGCTACACCACGCCGGACAATACGCTGGCGGCGTTCAACCCCGCCGATGGCAGCCGCGCCTTTGCGATCGGTGGGACTTATGTGGGCCGCACCAGGCATAGCGGCAGCCCGGTGGTCCTGACCGGCACCCAACAGGCGATTGTGGCCGAGCGTAACCTGATGGCGTTCGACCTGGCCACCCGCACCCGCTCCTGGGTGCTGGACACCGGCGTGTACGGGGCGGTGGCCTACGGGAACGGCACCATTTATGTCTTCGATCAAACCAACACCCACCTTGAGGCACGGTCGCCGGCAAGCGGGAAGTTGTTGTGGACCACATCCAAGCTGGAAAGCGATGGCTTTGACGACATCAACACCAGTTACACCGGGGTGATCGTGACACGTAACCTGGCCTTCGTCAGCTCCGCGGTGCGCACCCTGGCGATCGATCTCAACACGCACACTGTCGTCTGGTCCTGTCCCAAAGGCGGCAACCTGGCGATCTCGCCGCGCGGCGTGTTGTACATCCTGAACAAGCGGGGCGAGCTGACAGCGGTCAGCCTGCGGTAACGCGCGCCACCCACGCCACCCACGCCGGTCCAGCTGACGTTCAGCCGACCGGCAGGGTTGGCGACGTCCCCGAATGCGCCTTCGGCAGCTTGCTTGCGTACATGGTTTGGTCGGCGTAACGCATCAACTGCTGGATGTCGTCGCCATGTTCCGGATAGTGCGCCACGCCGATGCTGGCGGTGGCGCCCAGGCTCACGCCGTCGGCCAGCCGCATCGGCACCGCCAGCGTCTGGTGGATCTTCTCCACGATCCGCAAGGCGTCGCCGGCCACCAGCACTTCCTCCACGATGATGACGAACTCGTCGCCGCCAAGGCGCGCCACCGTGTCGGACTCGCGCACGCAGTGCCTGAGCCGCCGCGCCACCTCGCGCAGCAGCTCGTCGCCGCAGTCATGTCCATGCTCGTCGTTGACTTGCTTGAACTTGTTCAGGTCGATGAACAGCAACGCCAGCTGGCCCTGGTGGCGCTGGGCGCGGGCCAGCGCCATCTGCAGCCGGTCGAGGAACAGCCGGCGGTTGGGCAACTGGGTCAGCTCGTCATGCTGGGCCATGAAGCGCAGCCTGGCATTGAGCTGCTGGCGATGGATCGCCGTCGCCACCTGGCTGGACACAAAGGTCAGCAACTCCTGCTCCTGGTCGGTGTAGCCGGCCTGGCCGGGGGCGTCCCCGCCCTGCAGCAGGAGCACGCCGATATCGCCCTGGGTGGTGGTCAGCGGCACGCCTATCCAGCAATCCGGCTCGGCGCCCGCGGCGGCCCGCACGGCGGGCGGCACCAGTGCCATCGCCGCCGGCGTCAGCAACACAGGCGCGCCGCCGCGCAGCACCTCCTCACCCAGCCAGCGCGCCAGCGTGTGCGGCGCGCTGCCGCCGCCGGCGTGCGCGTGATAGGCGAAGCGCAAGCCGCTGCCATGCTCATCCCGCAGCGCGACCGCGAAGCCGCTGGCCGGCAGCATCGCGCCGATGATCTGGTGGATGCGCTGGAACAGCGCGGGCAGATCGTCGCTGGCGTGCGCCGCCTCCGAGATCGCATACAGCGTGTACTGCATTCTCTCGGCCTGCTTGCTGGCGGTGACGTCGTGCGCCACCGCCACGCGCAGCTGGTCCGCCTCCGACCAGCGCGCCGACCACATGATGTAGACGAGCTGGCCGTCCTTGCGGACGTATCGGTTTTCGAAACGGGAATTGGGCTGGCCGTCCATGATGGCGCGCGCCGCCGCCAGCGTGCGTTCGCGGTCGGCCGGCGCCACCAGGTCGATCATGCGCATGCCGACCATCTCCTGCGGCGTGTAGCCGAAAATGCGCTCGCAGGCGGCGCTGACGAACACAAAGTGGCCGTCAGCATCGACCATGCAGACGGCATCCATCAGCAGGTCGGTGATACGGGCGATCGTGTCGGCGCTGGATTTGTGCATATCAGGCCATTCTAGCCCTAAATGCCGGCCGCGAGGAGGACTAGCGCGCAGTGTTGCAAAATGACATCGGTACGCCGCTCTCCCCCCTTTAAGCGGCCGCCACGTGCTCGCGCAGGAATTGCGCATGGTCCGGCATGCCGTCCACCGCGCGCGCGATCGCGTTGCGCAGGTTCCAGAAATGCGCCTGCACCTGGCGCAGGTCCAGCAGCCCGGCCATCGGGTCATAGGCGCGGGGCCGCACGCCGAGCCCCGTCAGGATGGCCAGGTGGGACGCCTCGCGGAATCCCTGCAGGTCGTAGGGCGCGCTGTTTCGCTCATCCCTGCTGCTCCCTATGCGCGGCGCCATGATGCCATCGCCTCAGAACGAGAAATGCGCCTTCAGGTAGTAGCTGCGGCCGGTGAAGTTGGCGAAGTGCTCCTTCAGACCGATCTGCTGCTGCATATACTGCTTGAACATGGCGTTGGTGAGGTTGCCGACGTCGAACGACACGGTGATGTTGTCGTTCACCTTGTACTGCACGCCAAGGTCGGTCTGGCCATAGGCCCCGCCCCAGACCGGCAGCGCGTAGTTCACCGAGCCCGACTGGCCCTTGTTCGGGCTGTTCGGATTCTGGTCGATGCCGTCGCCGCCGTTGGTGCCGAAGGCGTTGATCACCTGCAGGTAGTCCGAACGCCAGCTGTAGGCCAGGCGTGCCGACCACGGTCCTTTGTCGTACAGCAGGGCGAAGTTCACCGCGTTCTTGGACGTGCCCAGCATCGGCTCGCTGCCCAGCACGCGGCCGTCGGTGTCGCAACCGGACAGGTTACGCAGGGTCTCCGACTCCAGCGTGCCTTTCGGCGTGCACCACAGGGAGGTCGGCGCGTGCATGTCCTGCTTGCTGCGGATATAGGTGTAGTTGCCCTGCACCCCGATGCCCTTCAACCAGTCCGGCAGGTTGTCGAAGTAATGCTGGAAGCCCACCTCGGCGCCATAGGCGCGGGCATCGGCGCCGTTGGCCGGCCCGTTGGTCAGGAAGTCATGCTTCACGCCGGCGGAGTCGGTCAGCGTATTGATCACGGTGCGGGTGATGATGATGTCCTTGATTCTCTTGTGGAACAGCGACATCGTCAGCGAACTGCCATGGCTGAGGTACCACTCCGCCGTCAGGTCCAGGTTGTTCGACAGGACCGGCTTGAGCAAGGGGTTGCCGGCGCTGTCGCCGACGAAATCGATCGAATCGAGCACGGTCTGCTTGGTCACCGGATCGACGTGCGTCTGCGGCTTCAGGTCCAGCGTGGTGTATTGCTGCATCTGGTAGAAGTCCGGCCGCGACATGCCTTTCGAGGCGGCGAAGCGGAACTGCAGCTCCTCGTTGACCTTCATCCGCAGGTTCAGGCTTGGCAGGACGTTGGTGTAGTTGTTGTCGATCGTGTGCAGGTCGTTCACGGCCGCAATCGTGGGCACGCCCTGCACCTGGGTGCCGGTCGGCGGGCTGAAGATCGTCATGCCGGTCGCCTTCTCCTCGGTCTTCACGACGCGCACGCCGACATTGCCGTCGACCGGATAGCGCAGGTTGTCGAAGCCGAAGCGCAACTGGGTGTATGCGGCCTTGGTGCGCTCCTTCTGCTGGTTGGTGTCGCTCGGACCGCCGAACACCGAAGGCTTCCAGTTGGTGCAATCGCCGGTGGCGCCGGGGGTGTTGCAGTAGTAGTTGGCGTAGTTGTGCAATTCCTGGTAGGCCGCCGGCACCGACGTGAAGGAGCTGCTCACCATCGCCTGGGTCGGAACAATGATGGTCGGCGCCGCCGGCAAGGTGCCGTTGAAGAAGTTGCCGAAGCTGTGGGCGACGTAGTTCGACTGCCCCAGGCGCGGATCGGTCAGGACCGCGAAGTGGCTGTAAGGCTGCCAGCTGTTGCCGACCGACCAGGACTGGGTGATGTTCTGCCATTCGTTGCCGCCATTGCCGCCGTGGGTGCGGTTGGTGACCGAATCGCGGTCGGTCATGCGCAGGCCGAAACGCAGGTCGCGCAGCACCGGCGAATCGAACACGAACCGGGCGTCGGCGCGCGCCACATCCTGCGTGGCCACCGCCGCGTCGCGGTGCTCCTGGGCGAAGCTCCAGTAGTAGTTGTTGGCATCGGCCAGCCAGGCGCGGTCGCCGGCGTCGAAGGTGTAGGTCGGCACCGAGGTCCTCAGGTCGACCGTCTCCTTGGGCATGAAGCCGCCCAGGCCGACCGTGTTGTCGTAGGCCTGGGTGGTGGCGCGCGTGTGCTGCAGGTCGGCGGTGAGGGTCCACTGGTCGGTCGGGCGCCACTGGATGTTCCAGGACAGGTCGGAGGTGTCGGCCTTGCGGCTCGAGCGGCGCGCGTCGGTGCCGAAGCCGATCCCGTTGCTCAGGCCGTAACCGCCGTCGGTCGGGTTGTGCAGGACGCCCGTCAGCAGCGCGCCCTTGGCATCGTAGGTCGCGCCCGGATCGACGGTCAGCGTGGCCGGCGTGGTGGCCATGAAGAAGCCGGCCTCCTCGGTGTACATCTTGTACTTCGACTTGAAGTAGGTCATCGAGGAAGACCAGTTGTCTTTCTTCCATTGCAGCGCGCCGTACAGGCCGTCGCGGGTGCGGTCGAAAGTGTTCGAGTTCCAGCTCGCGCCCGGGCTGATCCAGCGCGTCTGGCCGGGCGTGATGTCGGTGCGCGGAATGTAGGGGCTCACGCCCATGCTGTCGCTGGCGGTGGAAATCTCCGAATGCGCCAGGTCGAGCAGCGCGCCGAACTGGCCCAGCGGCGTGGTCCAGCGGTTCGAGATCAGGCCGGACAGGCCTGGCCGGGTATGCGTGCTGCGGCTGGCGCGCGACTCTTCCACCGACAGCGCCGCCTTGAAGCCCTTGTAGTCGAACGGCAGCGCGGTGCGCAGGTTGACCAGGCCGCCGATCGCGCCCTCGACCTGCTCGGCGGACGGATTCTTGTAGACGTCCACGCCGGCCATCAGCTCGGGCGGCACGTCCTCGAAGCTCAGCGCGCGGCCGCCGTTGGCGGAGAACGAGTCGCGCCCGTTCAGTTCCGAACGCACATAGTTCATGCCGCGCACCGACACCCCGGTGCCCTCGGCGGCGAAGCGCTGGATGCCGTCGCCGGTGCTTTGCAGCGGATCGGCGCGGTACTGGGTGCGGTCGATGGACACGCCCGGGATGCGCTGCAGCACTTCGGTGACCGAACGGTCGGGCAGTTTGCCGATGTCGGCGGCCACGATCGAATCGACGATCTCGTCCGAGTTCCGTTTGATGTTGGCGGCCGACTCCAGCGCGGCGCGCTGGCCAGCCACGACCACCGTGACGGGTTGGGCTTCCTTGTCTTTATCGGTGGCGGTAGCGGTCTGCGCCAACACGGCGCCACTGGCCAAAAGCAACACTTGTGCAACCGCGGCAGCGATCGCTGTTTTTTTAAATTCGCTCAATTTTGTCTCCGTCTTGGTATGGTGCCACCATACGATCAGGTGACAGGCAGATGTTGCTTGCAGCATCGATCTCACTCAATCACAAAAAAACTCAATCACAAGAATGAAATTCAGCATCCGGACTGCCGTACCAGTGCGGATCGCCAGCGCGCCGGCGGCATCGCGGCGCTGTATGTCGCCCTCCCGCAACACGCATCCGCATGCCATTCCTCTCCTGCCGCGTTTGCCCAAACCGGTTTTTCATGGCAGCATGCGGCTGTGCTGACTTACAAAATAACCAATGTTAAATAAAATACTGGGCGTGCTCGACAGTGCGCGGCGTGTCTTCGGCTCGTCGGAACAGGCATTGATCACCGACGGCCTGGGCGGCCTGGATCTGATCGCCAAACAGCTCGCCAGCCGCGCGGCCGATTTTGTCGCCAACGGCGGCGATCCGGCGGTGCTGCTGGAGCTGGCCGGCAGCCGTGGCGCGGCCGGCATACTGCTCGGGCGTCCCGGCCATCTGGATTGGGCCACCCACACCAGGGGCGACGCCAGCGATGCCGCGATCAAAGCCAGCGTCGCCGCCCGCCATGCGCTGTACCGCCGGGTGGTCAATGACGAGACGCACGTCGCCATGCTGGCCCGCCTCGGCAAGGTGCTGGAAGCGGCGGACCAGAAACACTCGCTGACCTACACCGGCACCTTCGCGCCGGATTGGCTGCAGTACCTGCTCAACGACGCGCTGTGGAGTGTTTGTCCGCGCGGAGGCACGACAACCACCGACGACGACCGTCCGGCCTGGGACGTCAACCTGCTGGCCGCGCTGCTGGCGGCCGAGGGCTATCCGCAAGGGATGGTGCTGCCCATCCTGTTCGACCGGCGCGACCTCGATAGCTATCACCAGAAACACCTGTTCAGCCGCATGCTGGCGCCGGGCGCGCTGGACGACTACCTGCTGGCCCACATTCCCGACGTGGACGCGGCAGTCAAGGCCCTCTCCGCCGTGGGCCGCAACCTGCTGGTCAACCGCATCGGCGCCCAGCCACGGCTGGTCGCGGCGCTCGGCGCCGTGCTGGTCAAGGTGGCGGTCGGCGACAGCAAGATCGCAGCCGCCAGCGCCGCCAGCCTGGTCGGCAGCATGGACCGGACGCAGGCCACCGCGCTGCTGGCCGAGGTGCTGCGCACCGGCCATCCCGCGGAGCGCGTCAGCGCGGCCGAGCTGCTGGCCCGCACCCAGGGCGACAGCGCCGTGCCGGTGCTGGAAGCGGCGCTGGCCGGCGAGACCGGCAAACCGGCGCGGCAGGCGATCCAGAATGCGATCACGCGCTTGCAGGCGGTGGAGGACTCGGGCGGCCTGGAGCTGCCGGAAACGCCGCCGTTGCCGCCCGAGCCGCAGGAAGTGCTGGGCGACGATGTGCTGGACATGCTGCTGAAGAACCGTGACGAGCTGCTGGAGCGCTTCCGCCAGAACGCGGCCGCCGAAGTCGAATCCAACCGCACCGCCAAGTACCAATCCGACTATCAGCAGGACAGTTATGCGCGCTATCGCCGCCTTGACGAGCGCCAGCTGCGCGCCGCCATCAAGGTGCTGAACGGCGAAGGCAAAGCCGTCGATTCCATCCTCGGCGATTCGGAAGTGGACAGGACGCTGGCCACCAGCCGCGTGGAAACCCGCACCGATTTCGGCCTGCTGCAGGTGTTGCGCTGGATCGTAGGCCGCGGCGGCCGCGGTTACGGCAGCGTGTGGAACCATCCCTACTTTCAGTCATGGCTGGGACACCAGGACAAGAACGGCATCGACCTGCGCCAGCTGGTGGCGCTGACGGCGCAATGCGGCGGCGATCCGGAGACGATCTATCGCGTATGCCTGCTCGATTCATACTATGGCAGACTGGCGCCGCAGCATGTGCTGCCGCCCGACCGCGTATGGCCGCTGTTTGCCGCGCGTCCGGACCTGATCGACCAAGGCCTGGGCATGGCCGACGCCTCCAGCACCGAGTATGGCTCGCCGCAGCTGGGCGCCACGCTGTCCGTGCTGGACACCTTCCCGGTGATTCCAACCCGCTGGATGCCGCGCCTGATGGAACTGGCGCTGGGCGAAGGCAAGACCCACCGCGCCGCCGCCCAGCAGGTGCTGTCGCGCACGCCCAATATCGGCAAGCTGGTGAGCGACACCCTCCAGTCCAGCAAACAAGAATTGCGCATTGAAGCGGCGCGCTGGCTGGTCACGCTCGATTACCGCGACGGCGTGCCGGCGCTGCGCACCGCGCTGGAAAAGGAAAACCGCGAAACCGCCAGCGCCGCCATCATGACCGCGCTGGAGCAGCTGGGCGAGGACATCTCGCCATACCTGGCGCCGGACACGCTGCTCAAGCAGGCGCGCAAGGGCTTGAAGGGCAAGCCGCCAAGCAGCATGTCCTGGCTCGCCCTGGACGGCGCCCCCGCCTGCGCCTGGAGCGACGGCACCCCGGTCGAGCCGGAGATCATCCGCTGGTGGGTGATCCTGGCCTGCAAGCTCAAGGAGCCGGCCGGCAACGGCCTGCTGGAGCGCTATCTCGGCCTGCTGGCGCAACCGTCCCGCGCCGCGCTGGGCGGATGGCTGCTGCATCAGTTTATCGCCCGCGACACCGCGCATCCGTCGCTGGAGGAAGGCATTGCGTGGGCACAGGCCAACGCGCCACAACGCTATCAGAACTATCAGGACGCGGCCAAACGCTATCCGGATTACTACGCGGCGCAGGGCAAGCTGACGCCGGAACAGGTGTTCGAGGAAGTCAAGCGCGAGAAGATGAGCGTCTACGTGGGCAGCGCCCTGAACGACAGGGGCTTGCTGGCGTTGATCTCCGGCGTGCCTGGCCATGAACTGGCCAGCGTCATCCAGGTCTATATGCGCGACCACTACCTGCGCCGCGCGCAGATCGAGGCGCTGCTGGAAGCCGCCTGCGTGTCCAACGACGCCAGCGTGATCCAGTTCACGCTGGGCATCGCGCGCCGCTACCGCACCGCCTCGGTGCAGCAGAAGGCGCGCGACCTGGTGGAGCGCATCGCCGAGCGTAACAACTGGACCCAGGACCAGTTGGGCGACCGCACCGTGCCATCCTGCGGCCTGGATGACAGCGGCCGCATGACGCTGCAATACGGCAGCCGCCAGTACTTCGTCACGCTGGACGCCGCGCTCAAGCCAGTGCTCAGCAACGAGGAAGGCAAAACCGTCAGCGCCCTGCCCGCGCCGCGCCAGAACGACGCACCGGAAGCGGTCAAGGAAGCCAAGCAGCAGCTGACCGCCTGCAAGAAGGAAGTCAAGCAGGTGGTGGAGATGCAGACCGGCCGCCTGTACGAAGCCATGTGCGCCGGCCGCCTGTGGCCCGTGGACGAATGGCGCACCTATCTGCAGCGGCATCCGGTGGTTGGGCGTCTGGTGCAGCAGCTGGTGTGGCAGGAGATGGCCGCCGGCGGCGAGGCCGTGCGCCTGTTCCGCCCGACCGAGGACGGCAGCCTGATCGACGCGAACGATGACGAGGTCACGCTCGACGAAGGCTCCAGCGTGCGCCTGGCACACAGCGCGCTGCTGGACGATGGCGAGGCCGCCAAATGGCTGGCGCACTTCAAGGACTACAAGCTGAAACCGTTGTTCGCGCAGATGGCGCACAAGCTGCCGGCGCAGCGCAGCGGCGACCACAACGCCGACCGCCTGGGCTGGGTGAGCGACACGTTCACGCTGCGCGGGGCCTTCAACAAGCGCGGTTATCAGCGCGGCTCGGCCGAGGATGGCGGTGTGTTCATGGAATACACCAAGCAATTCGCCAGCGTCGGCATGACGGTGGTGATCGAGTTTACCGGCAACGCCCTGCCGGAGGAAAACCGGGCGGCCGCGCTGAAGTCCCTGCAATTCCGCAGCATGGACGGACAGCGCTACGGCTACCGCCCGCTGCCGCTGGACCAGATCCCGCCGGTGCTGCTGGCCGAGGCCTACGGCGATTATCTCGCCGTGGCGGCCGCGTGCAGCGGTTATGATCCTGAGTGGGAAAAGAAAATGCCTTGGTAAGGAACAGCATGAGCACACAGAGTACATCCAGTACGGCCGACATCCTGCGCAGCAGCGCCGAACTGCGCTACCAGGAGGAGCTGCGGCGCCTGCAGGAAACCGACAAGGACCAGCGCCCGCAGGGCTGGCGTCTGTCGCCGCGCGCCGTGCGGCGCTTCATCCTTGGCGACGAGGCGCTGGGCGTGAGCCGCAAGTTCTACGGCGACGATCCGCTGGTGGACCGCGCCGTCGTCACGCTGATGGGCCACCAGGGCCTGATGCTGGTGGGCGAACCGGGCACCGCGAAGTCGCTGCTGTCCGAGCTGCTGAGCGCCGCCATCAGCGGCGATTCGGCGCTGACCATCCAGGGCACGGCCGGCACCACCGAGGACCACATCAAGTATTCGTGGAACTACGCGCTGCTGCTGGCCGAGGGGCCGAGCCAGCGCGCCATGGTGCCCTCGCCGCTATACCAGGCCATGGTGGCCGGGAAGATCGTGCGTTTCGAGGAGATCACGCGCTGCCCGCCGGAGATCCAGGACGTGATGATTTCGCTGATGTCCGACAAGCAGGTCATGGTGCCGGAACTGGGCGACCAGGCGCGCGTGCACGCCAACCGCGGCTTCAACGTGATCGCCACCGCCAACCTGCGCGACCGGGGCGTGCACGAGATGTCGTCGGCGCTGAAACGCCGCTTCAATTTCGAAACCGTGCGGCCGATACGCGATCACGCCTTCGAGGTGGAGCTGGTGATGCGCCAGGTGCAGCGCGACCTGGGCAGCGCCAACGCCAGCGTGCGCATCGAGCGCGACGTCATCGCCTTGCTGGTCACCACCTTCCAGGAACTGCGCGCCGGCCAGACGCAGGAAGGCACGGCGATCAAGACGCCGGACACCGTGATGTCGACCGCCGAAGCGGTCAACGTCGCCTACGCCGCCGCGCTGGAGGCGTGCTATCTGGGCGACGGCCGCCTGACGCCGCGCGAACTGGCCAACCAGCTGCAAGGCGTGGTCCTGAAGGACAATGCGGACGACCTCAAACGCGTGCAGCATTATTTCGACACCGTGGTGCGCGAGCGCGCCCGCCGCGACGACAACTGGAAGGCGTTCCGCGACGCCGCGCGCGCCCTGTGGCCATAAGCCAGGAAGTCCAGGCGGGGCTTGAGCAACTGGCCGCCGATGGCCTGTACTTCGCGCCGGTCCGTCACCACAGCCCCGCCTGCGCGCTGGCGCTGCAGGCGCTGATCCGCGAGGTGCGTCCGGCCGTGGTGCTGATCGAAGGGCCGGACGACTTCGACGCGCTGCTGCCGCTGCTGCTCGATCCCGCCACCCGGCCGCCGGTCGCCATCCTGTCGCAGGCGGCGCTGGCGGAGCAGCAGCCGCGGGAAGACGCGCCGCCGGTGGGCGTGCGCTCGGCCTTCTATCCCTTCTGCGACTACAGTCCGGAATGGGTGGCGCTGCGCGAAGGCCACGCGCTGGGCGCGCAACTGGCCTTCATCGACCGCCCCTGGCGCGGCGGCGAGGATCACAACGAGGAAGTGCGCAGCCTGATGTCCGAGCGCTGCCTGGCCCACAGCGAGGCCCTGAAGGCGCTCGCCGCGCGCAGCGGTTGCCGCGACCAGGACGAACTGTGGGACCATCTGTTCGAGCTGCGCGACGCCGCCGGCCTGCGCGACTGGCGGCGTTTGTTCGCCGACGTTTTCGCCTACTGCGCCATGGCGCGCGCCGGTTACGAAACCGCCGTGCTGGAAGCCGACGGCAGCCTGCCACGCGAGCGGCACATGGCCGCCCACCTGCGCGCCTGGCGGGCCAGGACCGCCGGCGCCATCGTCGTGGTGACGGGTGGCTTCCACACCATCGCCCTGCAGCAGATGCTGGAGCTGGACGCGCCGCCAGCGGAAGCCGTGGCGGGCAAGCGCATCGGCAACTGGCTGATACGCTACAGCTTTGACCGGCTCGACGCCTTGAGTGGCTACGCTGCCGGCATGCCGGCGCCGGCCTACTATCAATGGGTGTGGGACAGCGCCAACGCGGCGGCGGACGGCCCGGCGTTGCTGGACGTCGCGGCCGGCGCGCTGACCGCGCTGGCGCGGCAATCGCGAGAACTGGGACTGGCCGAACAACTATCCACCGCCGACGTGCAGGCCGCGCTGCTGCAGGCCGCGCGGCTGGCCGAACTGCGCGGCCATGCGGGACCGGGCCGGCAGGACCTGCTGGACGCGGTGCGCTCCTGCTTCATCAAAAGCGCCATTGACGACGGCACCGGCGGCCTGGCCGCCGACGTCCAGCGCTTCCTGGGCGGCAGCAAGCTTGGCGACATTCCGCCGTCCGCGGGCTCGCCGCCGCTGGTGGAAGACGCCCGCCGCACCGCCGCGCAAATGCGCATCCGCGTGGACGACAGCCTGCCGCGCATCGTGCGGCTGGACCTGTATCGCAAGGAACGGCATCGCGCCCGCAGCCGCTTCCTGCATCTGATGGCGTATCTGGACACCGGCCTGGCGCAATGGCAGTCCGGCCCCGACTTCATCGGCGGCGCATCGCTGGACATGCTGACCGAGGAATGGCGCGTGGCCTGGAACCCGATGGTGGAAGCCCGCCTGATCGAACTGGCCACGCTGGGCCCGTCCTTGTCCGCCGTCGCCATGGCGCGCCTGCGCAAGGAACAGCACCAACTGGCGGTACAAGGCCAGGGACGCTCGGCGGCACAAGCGGTCGACCTGCTGACGCGCGCCTGTCTGATAGGCCTGCACCGCCAGCTGCCAGCGTTACTGGAGCTGATATCGTCCATACTGGACGAGGATGCCAATGCCGGTTCCGTCATCGCCTGTGCCCACAAGCTGCTGCTGTTGTGGCGCGGCCGCGAGCCGCTCGGCTTGCAGGAGCACCCGCAGTTGCGCCGGCTGCTGCTGCAAGCCTGGCGCACCGCGCTTTTCCTGATGCCGCAACTGGCGCAAATGAAGCAGGATGAGGAGACCGCCGCCGTCGAAAGCCTGCGCTCCATGCACACGCTGCACGGCGCCCTGCGAAAACTGGTGGACGACGAAGTGGACCACTCCCTGTGGCGCCAGCACCTGCGGCGCCTCGCCGCGACGCCCGAGGCGCCAGGCGTCGGCAGCGCCGCCGGCGCCATGCTGTTCATCGACGGCAGCTGGAACGAGGCGCAGCTGGCGGCCATGCTGCAAGCGTGCTTCGGCCCCGGCGCCCTGCCCGGCGACGCCGTGCGCGCGCTGAAAGGCCTGATGGCGGCGGCGCCCGAACTGCTGCTGACGCAAGCGAGCCTGCGCACTGCGCTCAACGCCGTCATGGCCGGCTGGGACGAGCAGACTTTCGTCTCCTTCCTGCCGGACCTGCGCCAGACCTTCACCGCGCTCAGGCCACGGGAAACCGCGGAACTGGCGGAGGCATTGACCGGCGCGCGGCAGGACACGCTGCTGGCCGAACTGCACTACGACGCCACCGAAGCCGACCTGCTGGCCGGCGCCGCCATGCAGGCCGCGCTGGCCGACAGCCTGGCACGCGATGGCCTCGGCGCCTGGCTGGGTGCGCCGGGAACATCGGGAGCGCCGCATGATTGACCAGGAAATGCTGCGCCGCTGGCGCCTGATTCTGGGCCGCTACGCCGAACAGTCCATGAACAAGGCGGAGATGAGCGACCGCGATCGCCTGCTGGAGCAATCGCTGGACTATTTGTACAGCCGCGAATACGAGGGCCGTGGCATGATGCGCGCACCGGGCGGAGGCGGATCGCTGGACGGCAGCGCCGTCACCGCCATCGACTGGCTGCAGCGCACCCGCAAGCTGTTCCCGCGCGAGGTGTTCGAGCGCATCCAGCACCACGCGGTGGATAAGTACCAGATGACCGAACTGCTGGAAGATCCGGCGGTGCTGCGATCGCTGGAGCCCAACCAGGCGTTGGCCCGCACCCTGCTCGGCCTGCGCGGCCGCCTGAGCGCGGAAGTGAGGGATGTGGTGCAAGGCGTGATCCGCAAGGTGGTGGACGACATCAACCGGCGCCTGCGGCCGCAGTTCGTCAACGCGCTGGTGGGCCGGCGCAACCGCTTCCGCCGATCGCACCTTCCCAGCGCGCAGAATTTCGACCCGCGCGCCACCATCGCCGCCAACCTGCGCCACTACGACACGGCCAGCAAGCGGCTGGTGATCGAGCGGCCGATCTTCAACGCGCGCGTCAAGCGCAACCTGCCGTGGGATGTGATCCTGTGCGTCGACCAGAGCGGCTCGATGCTCGATTCGGTGATGTACAGCGCCGTGGTGGCCGGCATCCTGGCCAGCCTGCCGACGGTCAATGTGCGGCTGGTGGTGTTCGACACCAACGTGGTCGACCTCTCCCACATGGCGGCCGATCCGGTGCAGGTGCTGCTCACCGTGCAGCTGGGCGGCGGCACCAACATCGGCCGCGCGCTGCAATACTGCGAAACGCTGGTACGCACGCCGCACCGAACGGTGGTGGCGCTGATCAGCGACTTCGAGGAAGGCGCGTTCCCCGGCCCGCTGCTGAACAGCGTGCAGCGGCTGGCCGAGTCGCGCGTGAAGATGCTGGGCCTGGCCGCGCTGGACGAAAGCGCGCAGCCGGTCTACGACACCACCATGGCGCAAAAGCTGGCCGGGCGCGGCATGGAAATCGCCGCGCTCACGCCATCGCATTTCGCCGAGTGGCTGGCCGAGGTCATGGGGTAGCGCATGGAACGGGACTGGCTGCAAATCTACCGCAACTTCGACGACAACGCGCTGGCGGCGCTGTCCAGCACGGGCCTGGTGCGCCGTGCCGCCAAGGATGTGGAAGCGGACAAGGTGGCGTGGGCGTCGCCGCCGGACAGCGAGCAGGCCACGCTGCGCGCCGACGGCCAGCTGGTGACGCTCAACCCGGGCGGTCCGGCGAAGGCCAGTTGCGATTGTCCCGCGCCCGGCATCTGCAAGCACATACTGGCCGCCGCGCTGTGGCTACGCGCCGCCGCGCCCTCCTCCGCAGGTGAAGCAGCGCCGGTGGACGTGCTGGCCGAGGTGCTGCGGCTGGAACCCGCCGCAGTGTTCAAGGCCGCCGGCGTGGCGGCCACCCGCAAGGCCGCCGCGCTGCTGGCGGACACCGAGGGCGCCGTCATCACCGACACGCCCGGCGCGCTTTCGATACAGCTGCCGGCGTTGGACGTTCCTTGCCTTTACATCGCCGGCGGCGGCTATGCCAGCATGGTGTCCGAAGCGCCCGCCGCCTCGCGCGCCGTCGTCCATCTGCTGGCCGTGGTCGCGGTCTGGCGCCGCCATGGCAGGGAGTTCGCGTGGCCGGAAGCCCTTGCCGCGACCACGCCGGCAGCTGGACCGGAGGATGGACTGTCCGACGACGAGCGCCAGTTCCTGGTCCGTCTGCGCGCGCTGGTGCTGGAGATCTGCCACGGTGGATGGGCGCACGTCAGCGAGATCATGCCGGCGCAATTGCGCGCGCTGGCCATGTCGGCGCGGATCGAGTCCTTCCAGCGCCTGGCCGGCATGCTGCGCACACTGGCCGGCACCACCGACCTGCTGGCGAAGCGGGATCTCGGCGCAGATGAACGCCAGGCCATCCGGCTGGCGGTCCGCATCTATGCCCTGTCGCACGCGCTGGAAGGCGCCCGGGGCGATTTGCTGCGCGACCTGCGCGGCGCGGCACGCCGCAGTTTCAATGGCGCCGGCACGCTGGAGCTGCTGCCGCTAGGCGCGCACTGGTGGGAGCTCCGCAGCGGCGCACGCGGCTTGACCATGGCGTTCTGGGATCCCGCCGCACAGCGCATCATGCAGGCGTCGCTGGCGCGGCGCGATGGCGCCGACCGCGGTTTCAACCGCGACATGGCCTGGAGTAGCAGTACGCTGTGGCCGGGTGTGGGCGCGCCGTGCGCACTGGGCGACGGCACGCTGACGCTGTCGAATGTGCGCGCATCGGACGACCACCGCATCAGCCTTGGCGCCGAGACCAGCGCCGGCATGCTGCCGCCGTGGCGCGCCGACGATCCGCGCTGGCAGGCTGCCGGCCATGACGACTGGACCACGCTGGCCGAGGCCATACGTCAAGGCGCCGGCTTGCGCGGCGAGGCCTTCAACTGCGTGCTGCTCAAGCCAACCCGTTTCGACCAGCCGGTGCTGGACGAGATACGCCAGGTCTCCAGCTGGACGCTGCGCGATGTGCATGACGAGCCGCTGACGCTGCGCCTGTCCTGCGACCCGGAGCACCATCTGCGGATCGACAATATCCAGGGATGGGCCGAACAAGGCCCCGTCATTCGCGGCGTGCTGGCGCGGCTGGAGCGCGACCTGCACGGCTGCAGGCTGGAGCCGCTGTCGCTGGTCATCGAACGGAATGGCGTGCTGCGCGCCGTCTCGCTGGATTATGAGGCGCCGACCAACCGCGCCGGCATGTCGCTGCTGCAGCGCATCGCACGCATGTTCAAATCCGGCGCGCCCGCAACCGCCGCCGCGCCGGCGGCCGCGCACAGCGACTGGCTGGAACATCTGCGGCTCACCATGGAAGACAAGGCGCTCACCGGCCGCCTGCACATGACGGGCGAAGACCGGAACAGCCTCGCCTCCATGCAAAGCTTCCTGCGCGCCAGCGGACTCGATCTGGTGGCCGACGCCTTGCGCCGCTATCTCGACCATCCCGGCGCGGAACAGGCCATGGCCCTCATGTATCTGTGTCAAGCCTGCGCGGACGCGGGTGACCTGGCCAGCGCGCTGCGATAACGCTTCTTGCGATATCCGCTTGCTGCGTCCTCAAAGCCATGGAATATTAACCCGATAGTCACCACCAATTTTGGAGCTATCCCATGACACCGACGACAATCGTAATGTGCGGCCTGGCAGCTGGACTTGGCGTCATGCTCTGGCGACGCCGGCTTCGGTCGCGCCGCGCGGCCTACATCACGGCCTATGCGCTCCCCGTCGGCTTGCTGGAAAAACTGCGCGAGCGCCATCCGACCCTGAGCCTGGAAAACTACCAGCTTGTGGCACAGGGGCTGCGGCAGTTCTTTCTGGCCCATCTCAATAGCGGCATGGAATTCGTCTCGATGCCATCCCAGGTCGTTGACGACCTGTGGCACGAATTCATCCTCTACACCAAAAATTACCAGCAATTCTGCCGCCGTGGCTTCGGCCGCTTCCTGCACCATTCGCCGGCCGCGGTGTTGAACAAGCGCCAGCGGGGCAATGCCGGAATACGCCAGTGCTGGTTCCAGGTCTGTCGCCAGGAAAATATCAACCCGCGCCGCCCCAGCCGGCTTCCTTTGCTGTTTGCGTTGGATGCGCAGTTGAACGTGCCAAACGGTTTTACCTATGTCGTCGATTGCAGCGGCGTCGCACGCCAGGCGGATAGCGGCACCACGATCTACTGTGGCGCCGACCTGGGTGGATCCGTGGCCGGTTGCGGAGGCGGTTCCGGCGACGGGGCGCACGGCCATTCCGGCTCGGATTCAGGCTGTGGTGGCGATGGCGGCGGCGGGGACGGCTGTGGTGGAGGCTGCGGTGGCGGCTGCAGCGGAGGCTGCGGCGGCGATTGATCCGGGTCTGCTAACGCGAGATTTCATTTACCGCACTCGACGTCGCCTGCTCCCATGTGATCAAAACCTTGTATTCAACATTCGTGGTAGCGCTGGCCGTCCCTTGGACCCCGCTGCGTTGGGATCTGCGCGCTCTCCTTGATTGTGGATGCCCGGCAGTGCCCTTTTCAATTCTCAAAATCGCCAAAACGCCGTATCAATTTTCAGCGGGCGCCTCGCCTGATTTCATCGATTCATGCAATTATCAAATTCAATGGTGGCGGTTTATCTCTGCAATTGATGGGAATAAAGTACGCCTTGCTCAGAAAACCAAGGAAACAGAACCATGATCAAGCCTCCAACCCTGCACTATATTTACGATCCGCTTTGCGGCTGGTGCTACGGCGCCGCGCCGCTGGTGAAGGCTGCCCGCGAGGTCTTGTCCGTGCAGGCTCACGGCGGCGGCATGATGGCGGGCGACCGCCGCCAGCCGGTCACGCCGCAGTTGCGCGACTACGTGATGCCGCACGACCGGCGTATCAAGAATCTCACCGGCCAGCCTTTTGGCGATGCTTATTTCGAAGGCCTGTTGCGCGATACCTCGGCGGTATTCGATTCCGCCCCGCCAACCGCCGCGGTGCTGGCGGCGGAAAGACTCGCCGGCCGCGGCCTGGACATGCTGTCCCGCCTGCAATCCGCGCACTATGTCGAAGGCCGGCGCGTCGCCGACCGCGAGGTGCTCGTCGACATGGCTGGCACGATCGGACTGGACGCTACTGCCTTCGAGCTGGCTTTAGACCAAGCTCAACGCGAGGAACTTCACGCGCACATCGCCGAGACGCGCCGGCTGATGGAACGTGTTGGCGCGCGGGGCTTCCCCAGCTTCGCGCTCGAACGCGACGGCAAATTCACCTTGCTCGACGCGGGCGCTTTCCTCGGCCGCCCGCAGGAGCTGCGGGATTGGCTGAGGACCCAGTTGCCCGATGCCATGCCAGCGCCCGGAAACGCGGCGACGGAGTTTGGCTGCGGACCGGATAGCTGTTCAATCTGAAGAAGGGGAAAATAACCATGCGTAGCAACTTGCAGATCGCCTCCGAACACTATGCCGCATCGGGCCGGGGCGACATCGCCGGCATGATGGCCGACGTCGCCCCGGACGCGCGCTGGACGGAGATGGCGGGTTTCCCTTGCGCGGGCACGTGGATCGGCCCCGCACAAATTGTTGAACACGTGTTCAGGGTCCTGGGCGGCGAGTGGGATGACTACCGCATGACACTGGAGTCCCTGATCGATGGAGGCGACTGCATCGTCGGCATTGGCAGCTATTCCGGCACGTACAAGCGCACCGGACGAGCCATGCAAGCGCGTGTGACCCATGTGTGGCGGCTGGCCGGCGGCAAGATCGTGGGCTTCGAGCAGTTCACCGATACCTTGCTGGTGGCCAGGGCCATGCAGATCGATCGCGCAGCGCGCGATTCAAGCCACTGACGGCGGGGCGGACTACGCCGTCCACGCGCTCAACGGCTACCTGAAGACCTGCGGGATTGCGCCGGAAGCCGCTTGTATTGCCGAAGCAATCTCGTCTTCGCTGCGTCCCCCATTGATGGCAATGCGTCCCCCAAAGACAAAGTGAGGAACCGAACGGACACCGGCCTCCCTCGACTTGACCGCCTCCTCCTCGACGCGACGGTGCTGTTCCGGATCAAGTGCGATGGCACGAGCCTGATCGCGGTCAAAACCGTAGTCGGCTGCGATGTCGGCCAGCACATCGGCATCGGAGATATTCTTCGCCGCGATGAAGTACGCATTGGTGATTGCGACCGCGAGCCGGTGCTGCGTGTTACGCCCAGCGGCTGCCCGAATCACAGCATGAGCAGCCTGGGTCGGATAGGCCCGGAGCTGGCGGCCAAGATCGAGGTCGAAGCCCGAAGCGCGGGCTTCTCCCTCGGGGCGGGCAAAGGCGCCCTTGGGATCGGTGATGCCGTAGCGCGAACGCAGCAGGTCGGGAATATACAGGCCGCCCGCCGGCGCATCCGGCAGCAACAGGACTGGATGCTGCCGAATGTCGACGGCCAGGTTGGGGAAACGCTCCGCCAGCACTTTGTCGAGACGGTGATGTCCGACGATGCACCACGGGCATGTGATTTCAGTATAGAGGTCTATTTGCATAATCGAGATGTCCCTGCATGCTTTCCCGACCATCAGGTCACGCAGCCTTCGCCAACAAGGCTTTGATGGCAGTCTCGGTGTTGGCGATGGCGGCGTTCGCCACGTCGGGGCCGAGAACCGTGCCTTCGACGCGTATCACTTCAACGTCGGTCAGGCCGATGAAACCGAGCAGGTGCAGCAAATAGTTATTCTGAAAGTCGAACGGTGCCCAAGCACCTTCCGAGAACACGCCGCCGGCAGCGGTGACCAGATAGACCTTCTTGCCGGTCAGCAGTCCTTGCGGCCCGGCGCCGCCATAGCTGAAAGTGACGCCTGGCCAAGTGACGTGATCGAACCATGCCTTGAGCTGCGAGGGCAGGCCAAAGTTGATCATGCCCGAACCGAGCACGATCACATCGGCGGCCTTCAACTCATCGACAAACTCTTGGGCGACCTTCACCGCTGCGGCCTGTTCCGGCGTGCGGTCTTCGGGCGAGGTGATCCGGCCCTCGATGTAGGCTGGCGTGATGTGCGGCGGTGGATTCGCGGCGAGGTCCCGCACGGTCAGCGGGCCACCGTTGCGGGCCTGAATGCCCTCGGCGATTTCGGCCGCGAAGCGGGTGGAAAGGCTGTCAGCCCGGCGCGGACTGGAAGTAACAAGTAGGGTGTGGTTCATGACGGCTCCTAAGTATAAAATGAGAACCAAGTAATCAATCGATTCTTGCTTACTGATCCATACAAAGAATGGTATAGTTCCCGCCATTTCTCCACAAGAAGGCACACATATGTCACCTAGTCACATCGAGCTGCCTGCCGATATGCCTGCACCTGACACCGGCGGCTGCCTGGCAACCCGTGAAATCCTGGACCGCATCGGTGACAAGTGGAGCCTCTACATTGTCGCCATGCTCGCTAAAGGCCCGCGGCGCTTCAACGAATTGAAGCGTGGCATCGACGGCATTTCCCAGCGGATGCTGACGCTGACCTTGCGCGGCCTGGAACGCGACGGACTGGTAACGCGAACGATGTATCCGACGATTCCTCCGCGCGTCGATTACGAACTCACTGACATGGGAAGAACGCTGTTGAAGCCTGTCATGGCGCTGGTCAACTGGGCGAACAAGCACCAGGTCGCCATTGCCGAGGCGCACAAGCGTTTTGACGAGGGGCCGGAGCCGGATCAGGTCTTGATTCAAGGCGTTGTTTACCAGCGTCGATAAGCGAGCCCCAGGCTGCAGGGCTTGTGCAAATGCAGCGGCGTCATACCAGGGCTTGGCGACCTTGTTCGGCTACTTGAGCCGGTCAAAAAAGGCCTTGGACTCCTGCGCCGAAAAATTGGGGTACCGGTGGGCCCCCTCTCGGTGCCGCACCAGATGACGGGCTTGCCGCTATCGCAGCCTTGGTACTCTACGCAGCCGTTACTACCCACGGGGCTGTTGGTGTTGAAGTACTGGTGACGCCTGTTCCCCCTCCGCAAGCGACGAGCGCAATGAACAGTAGCGCGGCCAATACATGTCTCATGTCTTCTCCTTGTTTGCACCGCGGCCTTCCATGCGCGCCAAGTCTAATGGCCTCGATTGCGTACGTCTTTTACGATTTTTGACATTGGACGACATGTTTTTGAATATCAATCACATGCCATGTCATCAACATTTCATCATCGTTACGTAAGCTGTCGCTTCCCCTGACAATCGACCTGGATCAATCAAATGCAAATTTTCAAATTCGCGGGCGCCCGCATGCAGGTGCACGCATGAGCCGTCGTGACTTCCTCCGCAAAATGGGCAAGTCGGCCGGAGCAAGTGCCGTGCTTGCGACCTTTCCACCGTCCATCCAAAAGGCGCTGGCCCTCCCCGCCAACCAGCGCACCCGCAGCCTGCAGGATGTCGAGCATATCGTTGTGCTGACGCAGGAGAACCGCAGTTTCGACCATTACTTTGGCACGCTGGAAGGAGTCCGGGGATTCGGTGATCCCTTCCCGATTCCGGTGATGGACCGGCAAAATCTCTTCAACCGTAAATCGGTCTTCGTGCAGCGCTCTGTCGGCGGGGCGCCGGTGCCGGGCCGGCCCAACTGGCCCCAGGGCAGCGCCATCGCGCCGTTCCGGCTCAACACGGTGCAGGACTTCCCTGTCATGCGCGTGGCCGGGACGCCGCATGCCTGGCTCGACGCCCAACTGGCATGGGACCAGGGACGCATGAATGACTGGTGCACGGTCAAGCAGAACCGCGCGATGGGCTATTACGCCGACGCCGACATTCCGTTCCAGTTCGCGCTCGCGCGCGCCTTCACCGTCTGCGACCACTATCACTGTGCGACCCAGACCGGCACCAACACCAACCGGCTGTTCCTGTTCACCGGCCACAACGATCCACTGGCGGTTGCGGGCGGCCCATCGACCGACAACAGCCACGACGACTTCAATCCGGACATGTCCACCGACTACTTGTGGACCACCTATCCGGAGCGGCTCGAAGCGGCGGGTATCCGCTGGCAGGTGTACCAGAACATGGCGGACAACTTCACCGATAACTCGCTGGCGGGATTCCGCCCGTTCCGCAACGCGTGGTATCGCCGGCCCGGCTATTCGCAATCCCTGCGCGATCGCGGCACCACGACACGCGACCTCGACCTGCTCAAGGCCGACGTGCTGGCCAACCGCCTGCCGCAGGTCAGCTGGGTGGTCGCGACCGCCGAAGGCTCCGAACACCCGGGTCCATCGAGTCCTGCGCAGGGCGCCGACTACATCTCGCGCGTGCTGGATGCGCTGACCGCCAATCCTGAGAGCTGGAGCAAGACGGTCCTGATCATCAACTTCGACGAGAACGACGGCTTCTTCGACCACATGCCGCCGCCGGCGGTCCCTGCGTACACGAGCTACAGCAGCAACCCGGCGCAGTCGCAGCTGGCCGGTGCGTCGACCGTCGACACGACCGGCGAATACCATCACGTGCTCAACGGCGCCGATGCACGCACGCTCCATCGCCCCTACGGCCTCGGGCCGCGCGTGCCGATGTATGTCATCTCGCCGTGGACCAAGGGCGGCTGGGTGAATTCGCAGGTCTTCGACCACACCTCGGTGATACGTTTCATCGAGGCGCGTTTCGGTGTGCGCGAGCCGCTGATCAGCCCGTGGCGCCGTGCGGTGAGCGGCAACCTGTTGTCCTGCTTCGACTTCGCCAACCCGAACGACAACGGTTTCACGCAACTGCTGCCGGAAACGGCTGCGCGGCGTTCGATGGCGCTGAGCCTGCCAAACACCAAGGTGCCCGCGACGCCGGCCACGCTGACGGCTCCCGTCCAGGCCGCCGGCGTGCGTCCGGCACGCGCCCTGCCCTACGAACTCCAGGTGCAGGCACAGGTGCCGGTGGGAGGCGGCCAGGTGGAGCTCCGGTTCGACAACCTGGGCGAAGCCGGAGCGGTGTTCCATGTGTACGACCGGCTGGCGCTGGATCAGGTCCCGCGCCGCTACACGGTCGAACCAGGCAAACAGCTCACAGGCCGCTGGAACACCGCATCCGCCTACGATCTGTGGGTACTGGGACCGAACGGCTTCCATCGCCACATCGTTGGGGATGTGCGCGGCAACGGCAACATCGCATGGCCGGAACTCAGCGTGCGCGCCGAACGCAGCGCCGGCGAACTGGTCATTGAACTGGTCAACAATGGCACGCAGCCATGCACCTTCGAACTGACCGCCAACAAGTATTACTCCAGCAAGCCTTTGCAAGTGCGCGTCGTCGCACGTTCCAGAAGCGCTGTCCGGCTTCCGTTGGCATCGAGCTCCAACTGGTACGACTACAGCCTGCGCGTGGCTGGCCTGCCGGGCTGGTTGCGCCGCTTCGCCGGCCATCTGGAAAACGGCTTGCCGTCCATCAGCGATCCGGCCATGCAAGGGCCGGCGCAACTCGACCAGTACCGCGTCATTTGATTTTTATAAGGAGCTTTTCATGAAGTGCAAATTTTTCCTCGCCGCGGCCTTGTTCGCCGTGGCGTGCAGTGCCAAGGCCGACGTCCTCTACGGTCAGAATCTTGTTGTCAACGGCAATGCCGAGGCAGGCGTGAGCGGCTGGACCGGCTACACGGGTTACGACATGGTCCAGTCGGTGGACTATGGCAACAACTGGGTGCTGCCCACCCAGCCTGGCCCGGTCGATCGCGGCAACAAGATGTTCGCCGGCTTCGGGCAGTATGCCGTGGCCTCCCAGACCCTGGACTTCGGCGTGGCGACGACCAGGAACAGTTCCTATTCCCTGAGCGGATGGCTCGGCGGCTGGACCAACCAGGGCGATAACGCACTGTTCTATGTGCAGTTTCTCGATGCGGGCAACAACGAGATAGGCAACGCCGCGATCGGTCCCGTCACCCCGCAAGACCGCGGCAACCAGACAGGCCTGTTCTACCGGGAGTCCGTGGGCATCATGCCTGCCGGCACCAGCAAGCTGTCGTTCTGGCTGTCGATGGAGCGTCTCGTTTCGAGCGACAACGACGGCTACGCGGATAACCTGTCCTTCATCGCTACCAGCCCGGTACCGGAACCGGGCATGGCGTCAATGTTCCTGCTGGGCTTGGGCATGCTGGCCGGGGTGGTCCGCCGCAATAGGCGCGCGTCCACGAATCCGCTATAATTTCGATGTCGAAAATGGTGGACCGGTTTAGGTGAGCCCCGGTCAGCTCGATGCCTGCAAGGCATCGAGCCTCAATCCAACCCGCAAGGGTCGCGGACCACGACAGAAGGCGAACGTGCGTCGTTTTCTGTCAGATGGTGGGCGCCAGCAAATTGCTGGCGCCGCATTCCCTCCCCCGGGACTTGCTGCGATCGGCAGATACCTCGTGCGTTCATATGCGCGCTAGAAGCGCGTTCTTATTCTGCGTCGAGGTCAACATGAAACACATTCCAGTCCTTATCATTGGTGGCAGCCTGGTCGGCTTGTCCGCCGCCCTCTTTCTCTCGTGGCGAGGGGTGCCAAACATCGTCATCGAGAAGCACGAAGGCAGCGCCCTGCATCCGCGCGCAATCGGCTTCACCGAACGCACGATGGAGTACTTTGCAGCTGTCGGCTTGGGCGACAAAATTCCGCAAGTCGCGCCGGGCACCCGTCTACGCCGGGCGGTCGTCGAAAGCCTGGCCGGCCGCTGGCTACGCGAAACGGAGTGGACGCCCGACAGCGCTGTTCCCGGCCAGGGGGATCGCCTCACGCCCCACACCGGCGCCGCCATCGCCCAGGACAAGCTGGAACCCATTCTTCGCGCCCGTGCCATCGAACTGGGATCGCAGCTGGAGCAAGGGACCGAGTTGATCTCGTTCGAGCAGGACGCCGACGGCGTCACGGCGCTCATCCGCAGCCGCAGGACCGGCGAAGAGCGATCGATACGCGCCGCATACCTGGTGGCCGCCGATGGCGCGTCCAGCGACATCCGCGAGACGCTGGGCATTGCACGCGAGGGGGTGGGTTACCTGCGAACGATACACAGCGTCCTGTTCCGTTGCCCGGAGGCTGAGCATTTTCTGGCGCGTGGTGTCCAGCAGTTCGAGATTGAGCAAGCCGGGCTCCGCGCCTTCCTGACCAGCTATGGCGACGGGCGCTGGGTGCTGATGCGCACGGACGGGCAAGCGCTGAACGAATTGGAGCTCGGCCCGTTCATCAGGACATGCCTGGGCCAGGACTTCGCGGTTGACATCATCACGACGGGACACTGGGAGATGGCCGGCCGCATCGCGGAAAAGTACAGCATGGCCCGGGTGTTCCTCGCGGGCGACGCCGCCCATCAATTGCCGCCGACCCGGGGCGGCTTCGGCGCCAACACCGGCATCGACGACGCCTGGAACCTGGCGTGGAAGCTGGCCATGGTCGTCGACGGACAATCGAATCCGGCATTGCTGGATACCTACGGCGCCGAACGGCGCCCGATTGGATGGCTGCGCCACCAGCAGACCTTTGCGCGCCCCGACTACGCGAAATGGCTGAAGAGTCCGATAGAGCCGCAACCCTTGTTCAGCGACATCGCCATGGAACTCGGTCAACTGCACCGCTCGGCGGCGGTCATCGGTGCCGCCGGCGACTTGCCGCCAGCAGCGCATCCGAACGACTGGGCGGGACAGCCCGGCGTTCGCGCACCTTACCTGGAGATGACGGGCCCGGCAGGCCGCCTGTCCACACTGGATTTGGTGGGCAAGCAGTTCACCCTGTTCGCAGAAGCCTCGACGTGGATTGAAGCCGCCGCTCGCGTGTGTGCCGCGACGGGCGTGCCGATTGTCGCGGTGCAGATCGGGAAGGATGTGGACGTCAACCGCGATGAGGTCCTTTCAAGATTCGGCATCACATCCGCAGGCGCAACCTTGGTGCGACCCGACGGCATCATTGGATGGCGCTCAACCGGAGGCGTGCCTGACGCGCATGCAGCACTAAGTGATGCGCTGCACGAAATCGCATCCTTGCACGGGGTGTAGGGCACCTCGAAAAGGGGGGGGTTGTTATCCTTAATTTCAATCAGCGCGACGCCACCGTCACCGGGATCGTCAGCTGGGCGCTGCCGCCGGCATTGTCGGTCACGACCACCTTCAATTGATAACTGCCGGCCACCGGCGCGCTCCAGTACGGCATGACGCTCAGGCCGCTGGACTGGAACATCATCCCCAGCGGCACGCCGGAGATCGTGATCGACACCGAACTGGCGCCATTGTCGACGACGGTGATCAAGCCCGTCATCGGCTTGCCCGCCACGCCCGTCATGGCCGCGGCGGTGATCACCGGTCCGCCGTTTGTGAGTTGCACCGTGTACTTGGCTTGGCCGCTCAAGCCGGTCTTGCTGTCCCTGGCGGTGACGATTACCGTGTAGACGCCGGCCACCGGCTTGGCCCAGCTGACCAGGCCCGCAGTGCTGATCGTCATGCCGGACGGCGCGCCGCTCAGCGCGTAGGTGACCGGATTGGCACTGCTGGCCGCCGCCGAGAACGACAACGCCACACCCACCTTGCCGCTGATGGTGCCCGAGGTCAGCACCGGCGCAGACAACGGCGCGATGACGACGGTGTACACGCCCTGCCCGCTGAGGCCGGTCTTGCTGTCCTTGGCGGTCACGGTGACGGCATAGGTTCCGGCCACCGGCGCCGCCCAGCCGACCACACCGGCGCTGGTGATACTCATGCCGGACGGCGCCCCGGTCAGCGCATAGCCGACCGGATTGGCCGCAACGGTGGACACCGTGAACGTCAGCGCGGTGCCGACCGTGCCCTGGATGCTGGCCGAGCCCACCTGCGGCGCAGCGGCGATGGTCAGGCCCGACAGTGTCGACAACAGGCTGGACACGTTCGGGGTACCCAGGCCGGTCAACTGATCGTAGCCAGTCTTGGCGGTGCAAGCGGCGCAACTGCCGTCGCTGCCGGCGGTGATATCGGCAAATGCGGACGCGTACGTACCCGGCACGGCGGCGATCCCGCCGTACAGGGCCGCGTGCGGCGCGCCCAGTGCCGCCTTGCCGTTCAGCGCGCGGGTGGCGTTGGCCACCGCGATCAGGCCGGCCCACTGCGGCGTCGACAGGCTGGTGCCGCCCACGCTGCCCCAGCGCACCGTGCCGCTGCCGGGCGCGATCATCGCCACGTACTGGCCGGACGATGGATCGGCATTGAAGGCGACATCGGCCACCGTGCGGCGCGCGGGCGTGCCCATGCCCGGCACGGCGTTGGTCTGGTAGCTCGGCGTGGCCGTGTACAGGCTGACGCCGCCGCCGGTGCCGGACCAGGCCACTTCGGAACGCAGTCCGCTGCCACTGTAGTGGAGCGTGGTGCCACCGACCGCCAGCACATGCGGCGCGACCGCTGGCCACGACACGCCTGCGCCGGAGTCGCCGGTGGCGGCCAGATAGGTCATGCCGGGGGCGGCGAACACGCTGTCGGACGAAGTGGTACCGCTGCTTTCAGCGCCGCCAAAACTCATCGAGACGATACCCGGCCCCATCGCTTTGGCCAGCTTGGCGCCACCCAGCAGATTGTTGTAGCTGGCATCGGCGGTTTCAATCAGCACAATGCGGGCCAGTGGCGCGGTGGCGTGCGCCCACTGCACGTCGAGGGCGATTTCGCTGGCCCAGCCGGCGTCGTACGCGGGCTGGGTCGAGGTCATGGCGCCGCTGGCGGTGCTGTACACCACGGCCAGTTCGCAGCCGCCGGTGGAGGCGGCGGCCAGCGGCAGGCCGGCCGTGGGAGCGATGGACTTCGTGGTGCAGGCCGGCAGGCTGAATTTGGTGTTGAACGCGGCCAGTTCGGCGGCCACGTTCGGGTCATGCTGGGCGTCGAGGATGTAGATGGTCTGGCCGGCGCCCAGTTGGGCCGCCTGGGCCGCCGTCAATGCGCTGCCGGCCGCCGGCAGCGTCGGCAAGCCATAGGCGGCGCGGACCTGGGCCGGCGTGTAGGTCGCCACCACGCTGGCGGTGGCTGCCGGCGCGGCGACTGCTTGCTGGCTCTGGCCGCGCGGGGCTTCCATCTGACGGCCTTGCAGCGCCTGCATGGTGAGGCGGCGGGTCGACAAGTGCCGGAACTCAGTCGGGACAGCCTGCGCGTGCACCGGCGCGGTGGCGCTGTCGGCATGGTCGTCCGGCGCCGCCAGTTCAATCGGTGCCATGTGGAACGACGGCTGCGCCATGCGCTGGGCATCTTCGGCCGGCAGCGTGCCGGGATCGAGCACCAGCGTGGTCGAGCCGGTGGCGAGCGGTGCTGCGTGCAGCACCACAGGCGCTTCAGCGGCGTTGTCGGCGCCGCCCCCACCGCATGCGCTCAGCATGGCTGCCGTGCACAGCGCGAGCGCCGGCAGCGCAAGCGCCGATGCGTTGAATTTTGTTAAATGTTGATTTTTCATCATCCGCCTTGGCGCCGCCATTTTGTATCCGTATGGAAATTATCGCATAGTATTTATGAGTTACAAGGTTGCGAACGTATCCAAGGCGACGCACGCGCATTGCCAGATTTGCTTCTCGTTTGCTGTTATATCTAGGGGCAAAGAATAGTTGTCAATCGTGCAGCATCAAAAAATTGCCGATGCTATACTTCCGCCGGGAAATTTTTCAATATTTCATCTTTTGCAACATGGATATTCCTCGCAACCTTTGTTCAGCGCGCTGCCAGGCAGGCGGCACACAATAAACCTATTAACGCAAGCCATTGCTGACCCAGCCATGGCTGAGTAGAGAAAGCTGTATGAGTAGCTTGTCAGAAATGATTGCCGCGTTCGCGCACGGCCGGCAAAACAACCGCATTCTGCGCCTATCGTTCCCGCACGACGATGGCCCCCGTTCCATGCTACTGGCGAACCGCCTGGAAGCAAGTGAGGGCTTGTCGCGCGACTTTGAATATACGGTGGAAGTGCTGGCCGATGACGCCAGCCTCGCCCTCAAGGATGTACAAGGCAAGATGGTGACCATTTCGCTGGTGCGCGGCGACGGCAGCATGCGTTTCTTCAACGGCTATGTGTTCGAGTTCCGGCTGGTGAAAACCGACGGCAGCGTAGCCTTCTATTCCATGGTATTGCGCCCTTGGCTGGCCTATCTGAAGCTGCGCAAGGACAATTACCTATTCCACGGCAAGAGCCTGCGCGACCAGTCGGCGGAGGTGTTCTCCGATTACGGCACGCATCCCGACTGGGATTGCCAGGTGATGGGCGCCGACGAACCGGTGACCATGGCTTGCCAGTTCGACGAAACCGACCATAATTACCTGCACCGCCGCTGGGAGGCCGCCGGCTGGCACTACTGGTACGAGCATAGCGAGCGAGGCCACAAGCTGATTCTGGCCGACGACTCCACCCAGGCCGCGCCGATCGACGGCGACGATCCGGAGATCCGTTTCCAGCGCCATGCCGGCGCCATCGAAGAAGATGCAATCGGCGACTGGTCGCCTGTGCGCTCCATCGTGGCGAGCAAAGTGGCCATTTCTGCGTTTGACTTCAAATATCCCGTACCTCACAACGTTGACTTGCCGACGCTGAATCAGCAAGGCGATGTGCTGACGACGGAACAGTATGAGTACGCCGGCGCCTACGGCGTCAAAGGCCGCAAGGATGCCGAAGCGCTGGCCCTGCTCCGCATGGAAGAAATCGAAAGCCGTGGCAAGCATATCGAAGCGGGAGGCAACTGCCGCTTCGCCATGCCGGGCCGCTGGTTCCGCCTGACCGACCATTTCCATGAAGGTTCGCAGGACAAGCAAGAATATGTGCTGGTCAGCGTGCACCATTCGGCCACCAACAACTACCTGCAACTGGGTGATGCTGCTGCCGACTACAGCAACAAGCTGACCTGCATTCGCAAGAGCGTGCACTGGCGTCCGGGGCGCGGCTTCAACAGCGTTGAGACCAAGATCCACGGCCCGCAGACCGCCGTTGTGGCGGGCCCATCGGGACAGGAAATCCATAGCGATGAACATGGCCGCGTGCGCGTACAGTTCCATTGGGACCGCGTAGGCTTGCACGACGAGCAGAGCTCCGCCTGGGTACGCGTGGCATCGAACTGGGCTGGCGGCAACTTCGGCGCCATTTCCTTGCCGCGTATAGGCCAGGAAGTCATTGTGCAATGGCTAGACTCCAATCCAGACCGTCCGATCATCACGGGCCGTGTCTACAACGGCGAGAATATGGCGCCGTGGGAACTGCCGCACCAGCATGCGCTGTCAGGTATTCGCAGTCGCGAGCTCAAAGGCGCTGGCGGTGCCGGTGGTCGCAATAACCATTTGCTGATGGACGACACGGCAGGCCAGATTCAGGCCGTGCTGTCGTCGGACCACTACCGCAGCCAACTCAGCCTCGGCTACCTGACACGCGTGCTCGACACCTCCGGCCGCCAGGATCATCGCGGCGAAGGTTATGAACTGCGCACCGACGGTTGGGGTTCCTTGCGCGCGGCCAAGGGCATCCTGGTGACCGCCTGGGCTCAGCCGGTGCAAGACCAGGGCACGACCCAACAAGACAATACCGAGGGCGCCGATACCCTGCGCGCCGTGCTCGACAGCGCGGAAATGCGCAGCCAGGCCGCCGAGATGGCGACGGAACAGCGCGGAGAAATCAAGAATTCGCACCGCGGCCTGAAGAACCAAAAGCTGCTGAGCGAAAACAGTTGGTCGTTGACCAAACCGTTGGTCTTCATTTCGGCGCCGGAGGGTATCGCTGCCAGCACGCCGAAGAGCATCGTTCACGCCGCCGGCGAAGACCTGGGCTGCTACGCGGCTGGCAATGTCGATATGACCTCGGGCGAATCGATGTCGTTCAGCTCGGCCAAGGGCATTCAGCAGCACGTTGAACGCGGCGGCATGGTCACGGCCATCAGCCACGGCAACCACTACTTGCACGTACAAGACGGCAAGAGCGAAACCATATCGCAAAAAGGCATGGTCTTTGAAGCCAAGAGCGGTGACATCGTGCTCAAGACCAAGGGCGGCAGTATCGTGCTGACCGAAAAAGGCGAGATCCTGATCAAGGGCGCCAACGAGACCCACGATATTGCAGGCACCATCAAGCTGGGCGCCAAGCAAGTGGTCAACCAAGGCTCGGTGCCCGCCGCGCCTGTGACCGAGTTCTGGGGCAAGATGAACGTGGGTAAATTCAGCCAGCAAGTGGTGCTGGCCGATGCGCTGCACATGGTGGATGGCGTCGCTGCCAACTACGCGTACAGGATAGTGGCCAAGGACGGTTCCGTCCTCAAGTCCGGCAAGCTGGATGCGGACGGCAAGACCGAACGCGTCTTCACCGAAGATATGGAAGAACTGCACGTCGAGATCGACCGCAACAACGGCAAGTGGCAGTTCATAGAGGACGTCAAGCACGATCCATATATGGACGAAGACGAGGACGATCACGAACTGGCCGAGCAGGTGAAAACACCGGTAGGCGTTGGCGTCCTGGCGACGCACACGGAAATGCCCATGGACATGGCCAAGAGCCTGTTCATGCCCGATGGCGAAATCAATATACGCACCGAAGCGATGGGGTTCTTGAGCAGGAAGCTCCATATGCCGGTGGAAAGCATCGTGCACGTCCTGAAGAACGCACATAGCTCCAAAGGCGCGGTCGCCGATCTCGGCAAGGAGAAGGTGTACGCCGTCCTGCAACATGAGGCTGACAAGCTCGTCGAGAAAAAGGTCAACGCTTCCGCCGCCGGGCTGGTGGCCATGGTCAGCAAAGGCTGGCGTGGCAACGACGACCTGCCGCGCGACGTGACGGCGATCTTTGAAGAGGCTGCGTTCAAACGCGTGCGCGATATCGCCAGGGTGGCTGAAGCCGCCGCCAGGAACGACTGCTTCGGCGTTGATGATGACACGCACCTGCTGTCGATGCATGAAGATGAGCCGCTCGAACTGGATGGCCCGCCGTCGGACATGCGTCATGATGGCAATAACTTACCTTCAACTCCTAATACTTACGAAACCTGATTATGAAAAAAAGCACACTACTCGTTGGATTCGCACTGTCCGTCACCCTGGCGCATTCCGCGCTGGCCGCAGACAAACCTGCACTGCTTCAGCGCAGCGCGGCGTTGCAATGCGCCGACCGTAAGATTGAACTGAAAGGCGCCTGCTACAAGGAAGATGGTTATCCTGGCCTGTCCTGCACCAGCCTGCGCTTTATCATCAGCGACAAGGCCAGCGGCCGCGAACTCGGTGGCCAAGCGTTTAAGCCGGCGCCCATCCAAACGGGCGACTCCTATCCGATCGTGGCCGAGAAGGTCGGCGAAGTGACATGCGTCGAGACCGAGGCCAAGGAAAAATTCATCGTAGCCACCGTGAACAACGGCGGCAACTGCTCCCGTTGCGAGTGGCACGAACTGTATAGCTGGGATGGCAGCCTGCTCGGTTCCAGCCTGGATGCAAAGAAAAATCCGGCAATCGGCGCGGCGCTCCAAGCCACGGAAAGCAAAAAGGCCAGGATCATCGGTCAGGGCGGCTTGAATTCTGTTCGCAAAGAACCGGTGCAAGATGGCCATTGACTACAACGTCTTCTATACGCCAAAGCGCGGCGCTGCCTATAAAGACGAACAAATCGTCAAGCATTCGCACTACAAGGAACCGGTCGACCAACGTCCAGGACGTCTAGCGGGCAAGTCTCGTATCTGGGGCGATGCCTCGTTGGAAGTGCAGAAACAAGTCATCGACAAGTTGATTGCCACCGGCAAGGCTGGCGGCATGAATGTACGGCGTGTTGCCATGCTGCTTGCGATGGCAAAGATTGAGTCGGGATTCAATCCCGATGCAGCAGCCGGCACCACTTCGGCGAGTGGCTTGGGCCAATTTATCGACGACACCGGCGAGGCCTATGGCCTGGACAAGAGCAATCGCTTCGACGTAGACGCCAATGCGAAGGCCTTGTTCGCGTATTTCCTGACGAATGAAAAGCTGGCCAAGAAGCGGGGCAAGCCTGATGTGTGGGTCTACAAGTACCACCACGATGGTCCAACGAACGATTACGGTGGTGAAGCGCTTGCTACAGGCAAGTTCGCAAAGATCGCGGACGCCTTTGAAAAGGCACTGGATGTCGGTCATGCGCTGAGCATCGTCGATGCTGCTGGCGCACCGATTCCAGACGCCACGATCAAGGTCGTTCAAAACGGCAAGGAAGCGCTGATGAAGACCAATGAGCACGGCATGTTGCCGACTTTTATGGCTTCGCCCAACTTTGGCGCGCTGACGATTCATATTCAAAAGGCGAGCAACGAGTTCAAAGAACTCGGCCAACTCGCTATTGATAAGCTGAGCTCGGCTTGGACCATTGTCGCGCCAAAAGAGCGAGTGGCGGTCAAGACGCACGCCCACGTGGACAAGGCGCCGCCGGCAGTCAAGACGCCAGGCATGCACAAGGTCAAGAAAGGCGAGACGCTGTCCAATATTGCGCGCGCCCATGGCACGACCTATCTGGAACTTGCCAAGCTGAACAACATCGACAAACCTTATCTGCTTTATCCAGATCAGATGTTGAAGGTGCCAGCGGGTGAAGGAAATCCGGCGCCGGCGGCGGCCAAGCCCTCAGCTGCGGCGCCAGCGCACACGCATGCGCCAGCGCACGCGTCCGCTTCCACAGCCACGCCCGCGACAACACGTCCGGCTAACCCGCCGGCGACAGGTGCCAATGGTACGGCTGGGCACGGCGCCGCGGCAGGCTCTCATGCAGCTGGAACGGAAGCAAAAGACAAGCCGGCGCAAACTACCGCGCCAACAACGTCAGCTACCCCGGCTGCGACCAAGCCGGTGGTCAAGGAACAGCGCAGCGCCGACACGACGCATCCAGAAGCGCGTGTCGCGAAAACTCAGGTCTCGGATAGAATTACTGCGGCAATTACTCATGCAATGAACCACAAATTCGCGAAATCGAAGGGTAAGTGCTTGAAGTTCGTCAAGGGAGCTTTGTTGGCTGCAGGTTACTTCCCGGCATACCCGGGAGTCGAACACGCCAAGGACTTTGGTCCTACTTTGGAGAAGGCTGGGTTTAAAAACCTGCTGGTAACAGAGCCAGGCACCAACATCAAAACCGCGCCTGTGGGTTCCGTGATTATATATAATCCTGTCGAAAAACAGTCCTACTCTGGCGGCGTTATTTCTGGGCACATCGAAATCAAACACACCGGCGGATACGTCAGTGACTTTAACGGGAATAATCCCTGCTACCGCACAGATCCGGTTAAGTTGGTTTCACCTGTCAACGTTAAGTATGGCGTAAGCTTCAAAGTAACCGGCATCTGGTATAAGGAATAAATCATGAGCTATTCGAAATTGGTATTCACAGCAGGACTGCTTCTCGCGATGTCGTGCGCAGCAACCAGCGCTACTGCCGGCGAAGCATATGCGCCGTTAGGCCTGCGTTGCCCTATTCCTGAAAAGTCCGCCTATGAAGACACGACAAAAGTGGCTGATGGCTTGAGACTGCGCTATGCAAAGGTATGGGGTAAGGACTGGTTAGAAAAGCCTAAGCCTCAGCAGCGCATCGATCCGGCAATTATGGGGGAGATTGCCGCCATTTCCGGATGCGCCGCCATCATGGACCTGCCAGCTTGCGCGACATTCTTCGATCCTGAAATGGGCGGTGATTTGAGCATGTTCGCCAACTTCAGCACCAAGGTGCCAGTGCGCAAGCAGTTCGATGAGGCAGTTGCAGCGTTACCTTCAGTGGAAGCAAAAAAGGCGGTGCAAGCCTGCATGAAGCTCGTGGCTAAAAAGTAAGCGGCAGAAGGAAAAATCATGAGTCGTCCTGTAATACGCATTGGTGACCAAACCTCGCACGGTGGTGTTGTCAAGACTGGCAGCACCGAGTTCATCGTCGATGGCAAGGGTGTGGCTCGCCTGGGCGACACGGTCAGCTGCCCGTTGCATCCGAGCGAGACCGTGATTAACAGCGGCAGTGAAACCTACATCACCGACGGGAAGCCGACCGCAAGGGATGGAGACACTACGGCTTGCGGTGCAAAGTTGATTGCCAGCCAGGCCAGCTATTTCATCGAATAGCACCACGTCGGCTGCAGGGGTGTACTGACTCCAGTTTCGTAAAATCAATCTATGCGCGCGGCGCATTTTGCGTACGAGCCTGCCAGATAATGCGCGCTCAAAGAGAAAAAGCCCCTGAAAATCAGGGGCTTGGTCTCATCCTTTGCCCCGGCAGCGCCAGTCGCTGCCGGTCAGGAAATCACTCCCATTCGATCGTCGCAGGCGGCTTGCCCGAGATATCGTAGACCACGCGGTTGATGCCGCGCACTTCGTTGATGATGCGGTTGGACACCTTGCCCAGCAGCGCGTGCGGCAGGTGCGCCCAGTGCGCGGTCATGAAGTCCTGCGTCTGCACGGCGCGCAGTGCCACCACGTATTCGTAGGTGCGGCCGTCGCCCATCACGCCCACCGACTTCACCGGCAGGAACACCGCGAACGCCTGCGACGTCGCCTCGTACCAGTTGGTCGGCACGCTGTCCTGGTCGAAGCCTGGCACCACCACCGGCTCGTACGGCGTGTTGCGCAACTCTTCGATGAAGATCGCGTCGGCGCGGCGCAGCAGGTCGGCGTAGTCCTTCTTCACTTCGCCGAGGATGCGCACGCCCAGGCCCGGGCCCGGGAATGGATGGCGATACACCATGTCATGCGGCAGGCCCAGCGCCACGCCCAGCTTGCGCACCTCGTCCTTGAACAGTTCGCGCAGCGGCTCCAGCAGTTGCAGCTTCATGTGTTCCGGCAGGCCGCCCACGTTGTGGTGGCTCTTGATGGTCTGGCCCTTCTTGCCCTTGCCGGCCGACTCGATCACGTCCGGGTAGATGGTGCCCTGTGCCAGCCACTTGGCGTTGACCAGCTTGCCCGACTCGGCGTTGAACACCTCGACGAATTCGCGGCCGATGATCTTGCGCTTCTGCTCGGGATCGGCAACGCCGGCCAGGTGGCCCATGAACTGGTCCTCGGCGTCGATGCGGATCACCTTGACGCCCAGGTTCTTGGCGAACATGTCCATCACCATCTTGCCCTCGTCCAGGCGCAGCAGGCCGTGGTCGACGAACACGCAGGTCAGCTGGTCGCCGATGGCGCGGTGGATCAGCGCGGCGGCCACCGACGAATCGACGCCGCCGGACAGGCCCAGGATCACTTCATCGGTGCCGACCTGGGCGCGGATTTTCTCGACCGCTTCCGAGATATAGTCCGGCATGTTCCAGTCCGATTTGCAGCCGCAGATCTCGTGCACGAAGCGGCCCAGCATGGCCTTGCCCTGCACCGTGTGGGTGACTTCCGGGTGCCACTGCACGCCGTAGAAACGCTTCTCCTCGTGCGCCATGGCGGCGATCGGGCAGCTCGGGGTGTTACCCATCAGGACGAAGCCCGGTGGCATCTCCAGCACCTTGTCGCCGTGGCTCATCCACACTTTCAGCATGCCGTGGCCTTCGTCGGTGACGAAGTCGTTGATGCCGTCGAGCAGCTTGGTATGGCTGCGCGCGCGCACCTCGGCGTAGCCGAATTCACGCACCAGGCCGTTCTCGACCTTGCCGCCCAGCTGGGCCGCCATGGTTTGCATGCCGTAGCAGATCCCCAGCACCGGCACGCCCAGTTCGAACACGGCGTCGGGCGCGCGCGGGGCGTCGCCTTCCAGCGTCGAGCTGTGGCTGCCCGACAGGATCACGCCGGCGGCGCCGTAGTTGCGCACGAATTCGTCGCTGACGTCGTACGGGTACACTTCCGAGAACACGCCGGCGTCGCGCACGCGGCGCGCGATCAGCTGGGTGACTTGGGAGCCGAAATCGAGGATGAGGATTTTTGAGTGCATGAGTAATGTACTGGAGAGGTAAAGAATAGAAAAACGCCGGCTTTGCTAAGCCGGCGTTGCAAGGACGGTTAGTCGCCGGAACGGTAGTTCGGCGCTTCCTTGGTGATCTGCACATCGTGCACGTGCGATTCGCGCATGCCGGCCGAGGTGATCTCGACGAACTCGGCTTTGCTGCGCAGTTCGTCGATGGTGGCGCAACCGCAGTAACCCATCGATTGACGCACGCCGCCGACCAGCTGGAAGATGATCGCCAGCACGCTGCCCTTGTAGGCGACGCGGCCTTCGATCCCTTCGGGCACGAACTTGTCGGCCTTCATGGTGGCGTCCTGGAAGTAGCGGTCGGCCGAACCGTCGGACATGGCGCCCAGCGAGCCCATGCCGCGATACGATTTGTACGAACGGCCCTGGTACAGGATCACTTCGCCCGGCGCTTCTTCGGTGCCGGCAAACATGGAGCCCATCATCACGGTCGACGCGCCGGCCGCCAGGGCCTTGGAGATGTCGCCCGAGAAGCGGATGCCGCCGTCGGCGATGCAGGGCACGCCGGTGCCTTCCAGCGCTTCGGCCACGTTGGAGATCGCGGTGATCTGGGGCACGCCGACGCCGGCCACGATGCGGGTGGTGCAGATCGAGCCAGGGCCGATGCCGACCTTGACCGCGTCCGCGCCGTGCGCGACCAGCGCCTTGGCGGCGGCGGCGGTGGCGATGTTGCCGCCGATGACGTCCACTTGCGGGAACTTGGTCTTGATCCATTTCACGCGGTCCAGGATGCCTTGCGAGTGGCCGTGGGCGGTGTCGACCACCAGCACGTCGACGCCGGCCGCGACCAGCAGTTCGATCCGCTCTTCATCCTTGGCGCCGACACCGACAGCCGCGCCGACCAGCAGCTTGCCCTGCGAGTCTTTCGACGCCAGCGGGTGCTCGGTGGATTTCTGGATGTCCTTGACGGTGATCAGGCCGCGCAGTTCGAAGGCGTCGTTGACGACCAGCACGCGCTCGAGGCGGTGCTTGTTCATCAGGCGCTTGGCTTCGTCGCGGTCGGCGCCTTCCGCGCCCTCCTTGACGAACACCAGTTTTTCGCGCGGGGTCATCTTGGCGCGGGCTTCGGCGTCGAGCTCCTGTTCGAAACGCAGGTCGCGGTTGGTGATGATGCCCACCACTTCCTTGCCTTCGACGACAGGGAAGCCGGAAATGCCATATTGCTCGGTCAGCTTGATGACGTCGCGGATCTTCATGGTCGGCGGAATCGTGATCGGATCACGCAGCACGCCGGCCTCGAAGCGCTTGACGCGCGCCACTTCGCGAGCCTGATCTTTCGGATTCAGGTTCTTGTGGATGATGCCTATGCCGCCCTCTTGTGCCATGGCGATCGCCAGGCGGGCTTCGGTGACCGTGTCCATCGCTGCGGACAGCAACGGGATGTTCAGGCTGATGTTGCGGGTCAGACGAGTTTTGAGGGACGTATCGGCAGGCAGAACATTCGAGTACGCTGGGACGAGAAGCACGTCATCAAACGTGAGTGCTTTTTGGAGTAGACGCATAGCATTTCCTATAGGCGCAAAAACAGATTATACAGTATCAGCCATGGCTTGTCCCGAAACTTCTGCAAACCGCCGGAAACGCCCCGCCAAACCATCGCATGCATCTTTGCAAGTTTGCTTGCCTTTCGGCATGCATTCCTGACTATGTTGCAAAAAAGCCTCGATTCTTGCCTCTAATTCGGCGGTGGGCAAATTACTGTCGAGCTCGTAAACACCGGGCGTCGCAGCGTTTCCAGACCTCTATTCGTGGATATTTTATAAATAATATATATAGATAGCCAAGAAAAATTGCTGTACTTTATTAAACGTAGTCATTTGGGCCAGATGCGCGTAAACGTCGCACCTGACATGTTCAACACGCTCGCCTGCAATGCAGGCACTTCAATACCATTGGGGCACCATGAACTTGAATAAATACCTGATCGGACTCGTGGCTTCCGTCGCCACCTGCTCCGCCTTCGCCAGTCCCTTGTTATCCGAGGGATTCAATGACATCAGCACCCTCGGCGCCAGCGGATGGGTAATGACCAACAACAGCGGCGCGGTCGGCTCGACCAACTGGTTCCAGGGCGACGAGTCCAAGTTCCACGCCGCGGCCGGCGCGAACGATTCCTACATCGCGGCCAACTTCAACAACGCGATCTTCGGTGGCGCCGTCAGCAACTGGCTGATCACGCCGGAAGTGGCGATGTCCAACGGCGAAAAACTGAACTTCTCGCTGCGTCTGCTCGGTGAAGGCGCGGTCGACACCGTTCAAGTCTATTACAGCACCGCGGGCGCCAGCAGCAATGTCGGCAGCACCGCCAGCTCGACCGGCGACTTCCAGCTGCTGGGCACCTACAGTGCGTCCGCCGACACCGGCTGGACCAACAACGCGCTGACCCTGTCCGGCCTGTCGGGCGCCACCACCGGCCGCTACGCCTTCCGCTATCTGGTCGGCGACACGTCCGTCAACGGCGACTACATCGGCATCGACTCGGTCAGCATCAGCGCCGTGCCGGAACCGACCACCGCACTGATGCTGTTGCTGGGCCTGGGCGTGGTGGCGTTCAGCCGCAAGAAGCTGCGCCTGCTGGCCGTGGCCGGCCTGTCCGCCAGCACGCTGGTGGCGCAAGCGGCCGAGCCGCAGACCGGCGCCAATGGCCTGATGAGCTTCCCGAACGCGCGCGTCGCCGTGCAGCCTGAACTGCTCGCGACCGCCGCGCCAGCCGGCAGCGGCATGGTCGCCTATAAAGACGCCGCCACCGGCCAGCTGGTCGGCCCGTCGGCCGAACAGGCAGCCGAGCTGGCCGCAGCGGCAGCGCCCGCCGCCGCCAGCGTGCAGGCCGCCGGCCGCCAGTCCGCCACCGCCCGCCTCGCCCCGCTGACCACCGCGCGTGGCGGTGTCGGCCGCAAGCTCGACGACTCCACCGTCAGCTACGCCATCGTCCACAAGGACGCCGACGGCCAGCTGGTCGAAACCTGCGTCCCTGGCGAAGAAGTCGCCAGCCACCTGGCGCACGGCCCCAGCCTGCCAGCCGCAAAAGGAGAACAACAATGAAGCGCTTCACCCTGAACGCGGCTGCCGCAGCGGCCGCCTGCCTGTTCGCCTCGTCCGCCTGGGCCGCCACCATCGTGATCGTCAACGGCGACCCGGCCAATGTCGGCTTCAATGACCCGACCGTGGTCGCTCCCGTCGGCGGCAACACCGGCACCACGCTGGGCGTGCAGCGCCTGAACGCGTTCCAGGCCGCCGCCAACAAATGGGGCGCCACGCTGACCAGCGCCACCCCGATCCGCGTGCTGGCCACGTGGGAAGCGCTGACCTGCACCGCCACTTCGGCCGTGCTGGGCAGCGCCGGCGCCACTGAAATCTTCCGCGACTTCGCCGGCGCGCCGCAAGCCGGCGCCTGGTTCGGCAAGGCCCAGACCGCCAAGCTGACCGGCGCCGATCCGGATTCCTCGGTGGCCGACATCCGCGCCCGCTTCAACATCAACCTGGGCAAGTCCAACTGCCTGGCCGGCTCGCCGTTCTACCTGGGCCTGGACGCCAACCACGGCACCGCCGTCGACCTGGTGACCGTGCTGACCCATGAATTCGGCCACGGCCTGGGCTTCCAGACCTACACCAGCGGCTCGACCGGCGCGCAGCAGGACGGCACGCCCAGCATCTGGGACTTCTACCTGAAGGACAGCACCACCAACAAGCTGTGGAAAGACATGACGGACGCCGAACGCGCCGCCTCGTCGCTCAAATCCGGCAAGCTGGTCTGGAATGGTCCGATCGCCAACAGCTACGTCAGCACCGTGCTGCAGCAAGGCGCCCCGGCGCTGACGCTGATCAGCCCGGCAAGCATCGCCGGCAACCTGCAGGTCGGCACGGCCAGCTTCGGCCCGGCGCTGAGCAGCCCGGGCCGCACCGGCGAGATCATGCCGGTGGTCGACACCGCCCCCAACCTCGGCCTCGCTTGCGGCCCGCTATCGGCGCTCAACGCCGCTGCGGTCAACGGCAAGATCGCGCTGGTGGACCGTGGCGTGTGCGCCTTCACGATCAAGGCCAAGGCCGTGCAGGACGCCGGCGCGATCGGCATGATCGTGGCCGACAACGCCCCGGGCTCGCCACCGCCGGGCCTGGGCGGCAGCGACCCGAGCGTGACCATTCCAGCGGTCCGCATTTCGCAGGAAGATGGCGTGGCCCTGAAAGCGGCGCTGGCCAAGCGCACCCGCCTGCATTCCAACGTGTTCGCCAACCTCGGCGTGAACCTGGCGCTGCGCGCCGGCGCCGACGCGGCGGGACGCCTGCAGATGTTCGCGCCTAATCCGTACCAGTCGGGTTCGTCGGTGTCGCACTTCGATGTCGGCGCCTTCCCCAACCTGCTGATGGAACCGGCGATCAACAACGACCTGACCCACGAAGTCACGCCGCCGTACGACCTGTCCTTCCCGCTGCTGCGTGACGTAGGCTGGTAAGCACCACGGCGGCATCCGCCACCAGGAGCCCGTCGTCCTCTGGACGGCGGGCTTTTTTCTTTGCGGTTGACAGTGGCGGCGAATCATGGCGAAATCGGGGCTGGCCTTACTGGAGCCTCACCATGACTTACCGTATCCCGCGCGGCCTGGCCGGCGCCCTGCTGCTGGCAGCCTCCTCGCTGGCGATGGCCCAGTACATCTGGATCGACGACAAGGGCGTCAAGCAGTTGTCGGACCGTCCGCCGCCGCCGTCGGTGCCGGAAAAGCGCATCCTGAAGGCGCCCGGCAAGGCGCCGTTCAATCCCAACGCCGAGGCCGAAACGCCGGCCGCCGAGCCGGCGCCGGAGGCGGCCACCAAGCGCCCGCCCACGCTGGCCGAGCGCAACGCCGACTTCAACAAGCGCAAGGACGAAGCGGCGGCCGCCGCAAAAAAAGCCGCTGGCGAAGCCCAGCAAAAGGCCGACATCGCGGCCAACTGCGACGCCGCCCGCAAAAACCTGCAGGCGCTGGCCGACGGCGTGCGCATGACCAATTACGACAGCAAGGGCGAACGCGGCATCATGGGCGACGCCGAACGCGCCGAAATGGCGAAAAAGAATCAAAAAGTGTTGGCCGGATGCAAATAGCCTCTGTCGGTTGGCGGCCTTGCTGCCGTATGATATCGCTATCAACATTTCTTCCCGGCCCAACATGATCAAACCAGCAGCGAACAAGAGCCGCGCCAGCGGCCGCATCACCTTGGCGATGGTGGCGGCGCACGCCGGCGTGGCCACCATGACCGCCTCGCGCGCCATCACCCAGCCGGACATGGTGTCGCAGGCGCTGCGCGACCGGGTGGACCAGGCCGTCGTCGAACTGGGCTACGTGCCCAACCGCGCCGCGCGCGCGTTGGCCTCGTCGCAGTCCAAGGTGATCGCGGTGCTGGTGCCGTCGCTGTCGAACGCGGTGTTCACCGAGGTGCTGGCCGGCATCCAGGACGCGCTGGACGCCGACGATTACCAGATCCTGATCGGCAATACCCGCTATTCCGACAAGGAAGAGGAAAAGCTGATCGGCACCTACCTGCAGTCCAATCCCGACGGCATGCTGCTCTCGGGCCTGAGCCACAGCCCGCGCGTGCAGCAGATCCTGACCAACTCGCGCGTGCCGGTGGTGTCGATGATGGACATGTCGACCGATCCGTCGCAGTTGACGGTCGGCTTCTCGCAGGTGCAGGCTGGCTACGCGATGACGCGCTACCTGATCGACAAGGGCCACAAACGCATCGGCTTCCTGGCCGCGCAGCTGGACGAGCGCACGCTGCGGCGCGCCGAAGGCTACCGCCAAGCCATGCGGGAGGCCGGCCTGCTCGACGCCAAGCTGGAGGTGATGGTCGGCGAACCGTCCACCATCGCGCTGGGCGCCGAGCTGCTGGGCCGCATGCTGGCACAGGCGCCCGATTGCGACGCCATCTTCTGCTGCAACGACGACCTGGCGCACGGCGCGGTCTACCAATGCCAGCGGCGCGGCATCAGCGTGCCGGCGCAGCTGGCCATCTGCGGCTTCAACGACCTGCCCGCGTCGGCGTGGATGAATCCGTCGCTGACCACGGTCGCCACGCCGCGCTACCGCATCGGCTACGAGGCGGCCAAGCTGCTGCGCGCCGTCATCAAGGGCGAGGAGCCGGCCAACAAGCAGATCGACCTGGGCTTCACGCTGATGGCGCGCGAAAGCGCATGAATGGATGCGGCGCCGCTGCGCCGCAACATCAAATCTTGTTTACAAATTTCGCCAAACGCTTACACTGCGATCACCTTTGTTAGCGCTACCATCTTGGACCAACATGTGAAGACTTCCCTGACCTGGCGTGAAAAAATCAGCTACGGCATCGCCGATATGGGTTTCAATTTTTATTGGACCAATATCGCCACCTTCCTGCTGATCTTCTACACCGACGTCTTCGGCATCTCGGCCGCGGCGGCGGCGTCCATGGTCTTCGCCATCAAGATCGTCAATGCCTTCACCGATCCGCTGATCGGCGCCCTCGCCGACCGCACCCGCACCCGGCACGGCAAGTTCCGCCCTTACCTCATCTGGGTTTCAGTGCCGCTGGCCTGCGCCGCCGTGCTCACCTACACCACGCCCGACCTGCCGCAGGGCGGCAAGATCGCCTGGGCCTACGGCAGCTATCTGCTGATGATGGTCTGCTACACCGGCATCAACATCCCGTACAACGCCTTGTCCGGCGTGCTCTCGGCCGATCCGCAGGAGCGCTCCACCGTCAACGGCCTGCGTTTCATCTTCGCCTTCGCCGGCGGCACGCTGGTCACGGCGGCCACGCCGGCGCTGGTGCGCTGGCTGGGGCACGGCGACGACCAGCTGGGCTGGCAGCTGACCATGCTGGCCTGGGGCGTGCTGGCCTCGGCGCTGTTCGCGCTCACCTTCCTCAACACCCGCGAGCGCATCGCGCCGCCGCCCGCGCAGAACAGCAAGGTGTGGCAGGACATCGGCGACCTGTCGCGCAACCGGCCGTGGGTGGCGCTGTTCTTCCTGGCGCTGATCATCATGATCACCATCACGCTGCGCACCACCAGCGCGGCCTACTACTTCAAGTACGTGGTTGGCCGGCCGGAGCTGATGCAGGGCTTCGTGCCGGCCTATATGATGTCGGCCGCCGCCGGCGCCGCGCTCACGCCGGTCCTGACGCGCTACGTCGACAAGCGGACGCTGATGATGATCCTGATGAGCATCACCGCCCTGCTGTCGCTGGCCTTCTTCTTCGTCGGCAAGGAGCAGGTCACGCTGATGTTCGCGCTGCAGATCGCCACCGGCCTGGCGCTCGGGCCGAAATCGCCGCTGGCGTTCTCGATGTACGCCGACACCGCCGACTACAACGAATGGCGCACCGGCCGCCGCGCCACCGCGATGACCTTCGCCGCCGCCACCTTCTCGCAAAAGCTGGGCACCGCCGTCGCGGTGGCCGTCATCGGCTGGCTGTTCACGCGGCTGGGCTATGTGGCCAATGTGGCGCAGTCGTCCGGCTCGCAGGCCGGCATCGTCTGGCTGATGTCCTTGATACCGGCGGGGTTCGCATTGTGCGCCGTCGCCGTGATGTACTTCTATAACCTCGACAACGCCATGCTGGCCAGGATCCAGGCGGACCTGGCGGCGCGCAAAACAACCATGGAGACCGATTGATGCTGCGTCCTACCCACGACGGCGACCGCTACGAACTGACCAGCCCCACGGCGATGCCGCGCGCGGCGGGCTTCCTGTGGAACCAGAAGATGATGATACAGGCGACCTGCCGCGGCTACGCCACCGCGCAGTTCATGCAGCCGGAGCCGGCCAAGTATGCCTACGCGCCCAACCTGGAGGCCAAGACCTTCATGCAGCCGGAGCAGAACTACTACGCGCATCATCCGGGCCGCTTCTTCTACATCAAGGACGAGGACAGCGGCGAGCTGTTCTCGGCGCCGTACGAGCCGGTGCGCGCGCCGGTGGACGCCTTCACTTTCTCGGTCGGCAAAAGCGATATCGGCTGGACCGTCGAGCACCTGGGCGTGCGCGTCGAGCTGGTACTGAGCCTGCCGGTGGAGGACGTGGTGGAATTGTGGTCGCTGCGTGTGACCAACCTGTCCGGCCGGCCGCGCAGGCTGAGCGTCTACCCCTACTTCCCGATCGGCTACATGTCGTGGATGAACCAGTCCGGCGAATACCGCGCGGACCTGGGCGGCGTGGTGGCCAGCTGCGTCACGCCATATCAAAAGGTCGGCGACTACTTCAAGCAGAAGGACTTCAAGGACAAGACCTACTTCCTGTGCGAGGAAGCACCGCAGGCGTGGGAGGTGCAGCAGGCGGCATTCGAAGGCGAAGGTGGCCTGCATCATCCGTCCGCCATCCAGGCGGACCAGCTGTCCAACGGCGACGCGCGCTACGAGACGCCGGCAGCCGTGGTGCAGTACCGGCTGGCGCTGGCGGCCGGTGCATCGCACGACTACCGCTTCATCTTCGGCCCCGCCTTCGACGACGCCGAGATCCGCGCGGTGCGCGCCAAATACCTGAGCGCCGCCGCCTTCGACGCGGCGCGCGCCGGCTACGCCGCCTACATCGCCGGCGGGCGCGGCTGCCTGCACATCGAAACGCCCGACCCGGACCTCGACAACTTCGTCAACCACTGGCTGCCGCGCCAGGTGTTCTATCACGGCGACGTCAACCGCCTCAGCACCGATCCGCAGACCCGCAACTACCTGCAGGACAATATGGGCATGAGCTACATCCGCCCCGGCGTGATGCGCGCGGCCTTCCTGCACGCGCTGTCGCAGCAGGAAGCCAGCGGCGCCATGCCGGACGGGATACTGCTGGCCGAAGGCGCGGAACTCAAATACATCAACCAGGTGCCGCATACCGATCATTGCGTGTGGCTGCCGGTCGCGCTCAAGGTCTATCTCGACGAAACCGGCGACTACGGCATCCTCGACGCCGAGGTGGCCGGCCATGAAGGCGGCGACACGCTCAGCGTCGCCCAGCGCATGCACCGCGCCATGGACTGGCTGCTGCAGGCGCGCGACCAGCGTGGCCTGAGCTACATCGCGCAAGGCGACTGGTGCGATCCGATGAACATGGTCGGCTACAAGGGACGCGGCGTGTCCGGCTGGCTGACGGTGGCCACCGCGTACGCGCTGAACCTGTGGGCGGAGATCTGCGAACAGCGCGCGGACGCGCCGCTGCTGGCAAGCGCCAGCCGCTTCCGCGCCGGCGCCGTGGCGGTCAACCAGGCCGCCAACGAGCATCTGTGGGACGGCGCCTGGTACGCACGCGGCATCACCGACGACAACGTCAAGTTCGGCATCGCCAAGGATGTGGAAGGCCGCATCTGGCTTAATCCGCAGGCCTGGGCCATCCTGGCCGGCGCCGCCGACGCCGGCCAGCGCGCCTCGATGCTGGAACAGGTGGAACAGCAACTGGCGACGCCCTACGGCGTGGCCATGTTCGCGCCGCCGTACAGCGCCATGCGCGACGACGTGGGCCGCGTCACGCAGAAGCATCCCGGCTCGGCGGAGAACGGCGCGGTCTACAACCATGCCGCCGTGTTCTACATCCACAGCCTGTACACCATCGGCGAGGGCGACCGCGCCTACCAACTGCTGCGGCAGATGATCCCCGGCCCCGACGAAGCCGACTACCTGCAGCGCGGCCAGCTGCCGGTGTTCATCCCGAACTACTATCGCGGCGCCTGGCGCGAGTATCCGCGCACGGCCGGCCGCTCCAGCCAGTTGTTCAATACCGGCACCGTGTCGTGGGCCTACCGCTGCTTCATCGAGGGCTTGTGCGGCTTGCGGGGCGACGCCGAGGGCCTGCGCATCGCGCCGCAACTGCCGAAGGCCTGGGACGCCATCAAGGTCACGCGCGAGTTCCGTGGCGCGACGTTCAAGCTATCGATACGACGGGCGGACGTCGCCGGCATCCAGGTCTGGCGCGATGGCGAATGTTTGGCCGATGCGCGCGTGACCGGCATCGTGGCGGGCGCGGTCCAGGCGCTGGAGGTGCTAATACCCCGATGAGGGACCTGGAAAGCGCTACTCCTGCCAGCTGACGTCCATGCCGCCGACAAATGTGCCGTTCCAGACCACCACTGTGGCGCTGACTACGGTGCCATTGCTGCTGCCCATCACGCGGATGTTGTTGACGTGGTAGCGATACTTGGCGCCCTCCTTCTGCGCCGCCAGTTGTTCGGCATGACGGCCACGCTCGCCCATCATCAGCGTGAAGAACATGACGCCGTATCCCGCCAGCAGCAAGGCCCCTAGCGCCAGCGGCACGCGCATGTCGTAGGGCTTGCGGCCCTCGAACGCGCGCGCCTGCCGGATCGCCGGGTCGCTCAACAAGTACAGCATCCACAGGGACATGCCGCTCTTGAACATCGGCAGCAGGAAATTGATCACGCACGCGGAGGGCTGCAGCGCCAGCTGCGTCAACGTCAGGTCCAGCGGTTGAAAGAACACCACCAACGGCCACACCGCCAGCATGGGCACGCCCACCATGGACAGCCAGCGTAGCACGACCGCGATCCTCAGTCCGCCGAACGCCAGCAGCAGCATCACGACCAATGACGACACGTCGATGTTGAACATCGATCCCATCCCGTGCACGGCATTCCAGATGCCGGCGGCGACGTCGACCACCGCCACGCACGCCATCACCTTGGCCGCGCGGCGCATGGCAGGCCGGTAGCTGGCGGGATCGGCGCGGGGCCGGTCGGCGACGGCAGCGGCAGCGGCAGCGGCAGGCGATGCGGCCGATACGCTGGGTTGCGCGGCCAATTCCGCCAGCCGCGCCTCGATCTGCGCGACGCGCTCGGGGAAGCGTTCGGCATCAATGCTGCGGCGGATCTGCCGCAGCTGTTCTTGGTCGTATCTGGAATAATCGGGCTGGTTCAACATCGCTCCATCGCGGGTTCGGGCATGGAGTGTAGCCGAGCGCGCGGCACTTGCGCAAACCGGCGCGGCGATCGGCCGCCGCGTCGTACACTGATGTCAAAACCATCAGGAGATCGCCATGCAATTCACCAAGCATGCGGAGCTACAACGGGCCCTGGCCGACGCCGCGCCGGAGCTCGTGCTATCGCCATCCTCGCTGCTGCCCGCAACGCCCTTGCCGGCAGCCGAGATCGCCGATGAGAACCTCAACATCGTGCGCCACAAGGACAGCGGCTGCATCCAGTTCGTGTTCCCAACCCAGACCGCGCCGATGCTGCTGGCGCCCATGCATCCGGCCGCCGGCCGCATGGACTGGTTCAAGCAAGCCACCCTGCGCGTGAGCGAGCGCATGACGCAGCGGATGGCCGAGACCATCGAAGCCCACAACAAGCCGGAGGCCTTGCTGAGCCTGCGCCACGGCTGGCGCCAGCCGGCGACGGCGGCCGAACTGGCGGCCTCGCGCGGGCGCAAGGTGCTGCTGCTGGTGCATGGTGTGTTCAGTTCCATCGAGGGCGCGTTCGACGACCTGGCGGCGGACGGCACCATGCAGCAGCTGCTGGCGCGCTACGACAACCAGGTGTTCGGCTACGACCACTGGACCATCGCCAAGACGCCGCAGCAGAACGCGCTGGACTTGCTGTCGCACCTGCCGGCCGATGCCGGATGGGAGGTCGACATCGTCTGCCACAGCCGCGGCGGACTGGTGGTGCGCTCGCTGCTGTCGACGGTACCGCACGCGCAGGACGCCGTGCTGGCCGCCGTCGCCGCGCAACGCGCGGGCCGTATCGCCAGCGTGGGCAAGGTGTTCTTTGTGGCGGCGGCCAACCAGGGTTCGCCGCTGGCGTCGGCGCAAGAGATCCAGCACTTCCTCAACGTGGCCGCCATGCTGGCCTCGTTCAGCGGCGGCATGGCGCTGGACCTGGTGATCGGGCTGGCGCGGATGGCGGTGTCGCTGGGATTCGAGCTGCCCAGCGTGGAGGCGCTGGCCAGCGGCTCGGCGCTGATCGACCAGTTGGGCCGCGGCGATTCGCTGCTCGCCAGCGCCAGCGCCAGCACCTACTATGCGCGCGCGGATTTCGATTTCGGCCATTCGATGCTGGAGAAAGCGGGCACGCTGATCAACCGCATGCTGCTGCAGGCCGATAACGACGTGGTGGTCCCTTACGACGGCGTGCTGCTGCCCGAGGCGCAGGTGGCCGAGGCGCGCATGCTGAGCTTTGGCACGCCGCAGCAAAAACAGTCCGAGGTCTGGCACACGGAGTTCTTCAAGCAGCCGGCGCTGCGCCAGTTCCTGGTCGAGCGCGGGGCCTGAGCGTCAGGCGGCGGCCTTGCGGCGCCGGCGGGCGTTCTTGGGATCGGCGATCAGCGGACGGTAGATTTCAACGCGGTCGTGTTCGCGCAGTACCGTGTCCAGCGTCTTCTTCTTGGCGTAGACGCCGACCTGCATGACCGCCAGGTCGATTTCCGGCGCTTCCTGCAGCACGCCGCTGAGGGCGATGGCCTGCTCGATGGTGGTGCCCACGGGCACCCGCAGCGCGCGCAGGAACTGCACCGCGTCGCTGGCGTAGCACACTTCGATGTTGAAGGTTTCAGCCGCCATACACTGTTTCCGCCCGTTTGCAGAAGGAATCGACCATGCTGTTGGCGATCATGCCGAACACCGGCCCCACCAGCTGCGCCAGCAAGGCGCTGGAGAACTCGTAGTGCAGGTCCAGCTCGATCTTGCAGGCATCCTCGCGCAGCGCCTTGAAGGTCCACACGCCATCGAGGCACTTGAAAGGACCGTCCACCAGCCTCATCTTGATCTCGGTCGACGGCGTGTTCTCGTTGCAGGTGGTGAAGCTTTGCTTGACCCCGTGGTAGTTGATGCCGACGCTGGCCGTCACCGTATTGCCGTTACGCTCACGTATTTCGACACCACCGCACCACGGCAGGAACTTGGGATAGTCCTCGATGGCGGCGACCAGGTCGAACATCTGCTGGGCGCTGTATCCGAGGAAAACTGATTTGTGTACTACTGCCATAGGCTAACCATTTGCTATGATGTTGAATTATTCGCGTTTCTGTGCGCGAAGCAGTAGTTTAACCGATACCATCCCATGACCATAGCCGATAACAAAAAAGCCTTTTTTGACTACTTCATCGAAGACCGCTACGAAGCCGGCATCGTCCTCGAAGGTTGGGAAGTCAAGGCCATCCGCGACGCCCGCGTGCAGATCAAGGAAGCCTACGTCACCATCAAGGGCGACGAGCTGTTCCTGTTCGGCGCCCACATCAGCGCGCTGCCGACCGCGTCCACCCACATCCACCCGGAAGCGGTGCGCACCCGCAAGCTGCTGCTGCACCGCCAGCAGATGGACAAGCTGATCAGCAAGGTCGAGCGCTCCGGCTACACGCTGGTGCCGCTGAACCTGCACTACAAGGGCGGCCGCGTCAAATGTGAAATCGGCCTGGCCAAGGGCAAGAAGATGCACGACAAGCGCGCCACCGAGAAGGACCGCGACGGCAAGCGCGAGGTGGCGGCCGCCATGAAGACCAACCGCCGCTGACCTGCCGCACTGTTGCGCGCCCTGTACAAAACCCGGTCCCGCACCGGGTTTTTTATTGCCCGACGAGTTTCTAATTAGAAACACCCATGCTAAACTGGGAGAAGAATGATTTTACATTCGTGGCTGGCGCTTGCCGATTGCGCGCGGGGCCGCGAACCAGACGAGACTTTTGACGACGAGGCAATGATGGCGCTGAAAACTGCAATGGCTCTGGCAGCCGGTATCGTGCTCGCAGGCTGTGCGTCGCACTACACGCCGACCCCGCTGGCGGCGAACTTCCCCACCACCAAGCAGGCCAAGCTGCAGGCGGCTTACCACTGGGGTGTCATTTCCAACAACATCGAAAAAAGCATCGTGGCCGAGCTCAAGAAAAGCCCGCCCCGTCCGGTGTTCCTGAACGAGCCGCGCGACCCGAGCCCGTTCCAGCGCGCGCTGACCACCCAGCTGACCACCTCGCTGGTCAACGACGGCTACGTGGTGACGCGCTCGCCCGCCGGCTCGCTCAAGGTCGACATGGACGTGCAGGCCGTGACCTTCACCGCCAACCGTCCGCAATACCGCTACCACGGCGAGCGCGCCGCGCTGGCCACCGGGGTCTGGGTGCTGAGCGAGATCGAGGCGCCGCTGCTGGGCGGCGTGGCGGCCGGCGCCGCGGCCTGGGATTCCTACGACTGGTTCAACGCCCAGTTCGCCCCCGGCGCGACGCCGCGCACCGAAATCATCGTCACCGTCTCGGTGTCCGACCAGTTCCGCTACGTGGCGCGCAACACCTCGGCCTATTATGTGGCCGACAGCGACCGCATCCTGTACGGCATCGTCGATCCCGAGCCGGACGAGCCTAAACTGACCCGACTGTTCAAAGTCCGCGGAGACATGTAATGCCGAACCACGTTCTGACCCTGGCCCGCGCCTCCGTGCTGGCGCTGCCGCTGCTGCTGGGCGCCTGCTCCTCCACGCCCACCAAGGACGAGGGCAATTATTCGACCATCTCCTCCAACCAGTTCATCGACGCCAACTACAAGGCCGCCGACGCGCTGATGCACCAGCTCAATGGCAAGCTGATGGCCGACAAGCCGCTGATCATGGCCACCATCGTCAACATCGACGCGCTGGAGCAGACCACCACGCTGGGCCGGCTGGTGTCGGAGCAGCTGTCCACGCGCCTGGCGCAGGGCGGCCTGAGCATGCTGGAGATGAAGCTGCGTAACAGCGTCTACCTGAAACGCAACCAGGGCGAGCTGATGCTCACCCGCGAGATCGGCGAGGTGGCCACGGCCCACAACGCGCAGGCCATCGTGGTCGGCTCGTATGCGGAGACGTCGGACATGGTGTTCATCAACATCAAGGTGATCCAGCCGAACACCAACTTCGTGCTGGCCGGCCAGGATTATGTGCTGGCCAAGGAAGCCATCGTCCGCTCGATGCTGCAGCGGAATTGACCTACAACAGGCGCGGCAGCACTTCGCTGGCCGTGGCCTCCACTTTCAGGCCGATCAATTCGTCCGCCCGGGTCTTGCCCAGGTTGACGGCGGCGATCGGCTTGCCGGTCGCGGCGGCCAGCTTGCAGAAGCGGTAGCCGGAAAACACCATCAGCGACGATCCCACCACCAGCAACGCGTCGGCCTGTTCCATCAGGTCCAGCGCGGCGGCCGTGCGCGCGGGCGGGATGTTATCGCCGAAGAAGATCACGTCCGGCTGCAGGGTGCCGCCGCAGGCGTCGCAGCTGGGCATGCGAAAATCCTGCAAGGCGTCGAGCTCGATCTCGGCGTCGCCGTCGGGGCGCGCCTCGGGCACGATCTCGCCGCCCTCCCCGGCGCCAGCCTCGGCCAGCGCGGGGTTGGCCGCCGTCAGCCAGGCCTGGATGTCGGCCCGGCGATGCAGCGCGCGGCAGTCGAGGCAGACCACGCCGTGGATATTGCCGTGCAGTTCAATCAGCTTGCTGGTGCCGGCGCGCTGGTGCAGGCCGTCGACGTTCTGGGTGACCAGCGCATCGATGCGGCCGGCCGCCTCCAGCTGGGCCAGCGCCTGGTGGCCGGCGTTGGGCGCGGCCTGGGCCAGCGTCGGCCAGCCGGCCATGCTGCGCGCCCAGTAGCGGCGCCGCACCGCCTCGGATTTGCGGAAGTCCGGCCCCTGGATGGGTGTGCGGCCGCGGCGCACGCCGTCCTTGTCGCGGTAGTCGGGGATGCCGGAGGCGGTGCTCAGGCCGGCGCCGGTCAGCACCAGCACGCGCCGGTGGCGCTGCAGGAAACCGGCCAGCTGGTCAACTTGTTGGTTCAGGTTCATGTGCGCCATGTTAGCCGAGAATCGCGGTGGTAGCATGGAAGCATAAAATTTCCCAATTTGTAGAACCGTTTTCGCCAGGCAAGGCATTAACGGGGGAAATGGAGGATGATCGATGCAGCAAGAACGGGGCCGGAACGGCGGCCCGAACCCGGAAGCGGAAGAGGTGCGGCTGGTGGCCAGGATAGCGGCCGGGGACAAGCTCGCCTTCGAGGCGCTGTACCGGATCTATTTCCCGCGCCTGTCGCGCTTTATCGGCCGCATGGCGCGCAACGTGGCGTTGATCGAGGAAGTGGTCAACGACACCATGTTGGTGGTCTGGCAAAAGGCGGCTACTTTCGACGGCACGTGCAAGGTGTCGACCTGGGTCTTTGCGATCGCCTACCGCAAGACCTTGAAGGGCTTGAAGGCCAGCGACGAGCCGGTGGAATCGGATGCGTCGCTGTACGAGGACGACAGCGGCAACCAGCCGGAGCAGACGATGAAGCGCCAGCAATTGCAGCAGACCGTGGCCGAGGCGCTGGACCAGCTGCCCGCCGCGCAACGCGCTGTGATGGTGCTAACCTACTATCACGACATGGCCTACAGCGATATCGCCGAGGTGGTGGAGTGTCCGCTGAACACGGTGAAGACCCGCATGTTCCATGCGCGGCACAGATTGAAGGACTTGTTGTGGAACGAAAGAGAGAGCAGCCAATGAACGGGCGCATCTTCAGAATGGATATCCCGGCCCACCAGGCGGTGCAGGAACTGCTGCCCTGGTACGCCAGCGAACAACTGGCGCCGGACGAGACGCAGCGCGTGCGCGAGCATCTGCAAACCTGCGCGCAATGCCGCCAGGACCTGGAATGGGAACGCGACATGCGGGCCGGGGCTGCCGCGTCGGACGCCTTGCCGCCTGGCCTGGACATGGAAAGCGCGCTGGCCCGGCTGATGCCAACGTTGGGCGCCCAGGAGCGTGCCGCGCCGGCAATGGCAGCGCAAGCTGCGCCGGCAGCGGCGCCAACCGCCGCCGGAACGCCGCAACGCGTGTCATGGTGGCGCACGGCCGCGGCCAACCAGCCTTCGTGGCTGCGCTGGACCGTGGCGGCGCAATGGGTGCTGATCGTCGGCCTGGGCGCCCTGCTGCTGCGCCCGGACACCGACCCGGCTCCCTACCGCGTGCTCGGCTCGGCCGTCAGCAGCGGCGCCAACCTGGTGGTGATCTTCCAACCCAACACCAGCGAGCGCGAGCTGCGCCATATCCTGCAAGCGCAAGGCGCGCGCGTGGTTGACGGCCCGACCGTCACCGACGCCTACCTGCTGCACGTGCCGCCCGCCAGCCGCGAACGCGCGCTGGCCGCCCTGCACGCCGAGCCCGCCGTCCAGCTGGCCGAGGCACTGGATGGAGGTACGCCACCTTGAACGCCTCCTGGCCACGCGTCGGCGCGGTGCTGGCCTGCCTGGCATGGCTGGCGGGGGCACCGCTGGCCGCCGAAGCGCAGGCGGCGCCGCCGGCCGGCGATGAAACCCTGCGCCCCGTGCCAGCCGCCAGCCACGATCCCGGCGAGCACACGCTGCTGGTGATGCTGCGCCTGCCCGCCACCCACTTCCGCCCGGACGCCAGCTACGGCGGGCGCTACATCGACGACAGCGGCCGCGCCTCGCGCCGCCGCCGCGCCGAGGAGCTGGCGCGCCAGCACGGCCTGACGCTGGTGGACGACTGGCCGATGCCGGTGTTGGGCCTCGACTGCTATGTAATGCGCTACCCGGAGCGGGAGTCACCCGAGCGCATCCTCGCCAACCTGGCGCGCGATCCGCAGGTGGAATGGGCGCAGCCGGTGGCCAGCTTCGACGGCATGGCGTCCACTCCGCCCGCCGAGGCCGATGCGTTGTACCCGGTGCAGCCCGCCGGCCGCTACTGGCACGTGGCCGAGCTGCACCGCGAAACCACCGGCCGCGACATCAGGGTGGCCGTGGTCGACAGCGGCATCGACGCCAGCCATCCCGACCTGTTGGGACAACTGGCGGTCAACGCCAACTTCGTCGACGGCGGCGCCACGCCGGCCGAGAACCATGGCACCGCCGTGGCCGGCATCATCGCGGCGCGCGCCGGCAACGGCGGCATCGTCGGCGTGGCGCCGCAGGCAAAGCTGATGGGCCTGCGCGCTTGCTGGCAGCAGCCGGACCTGGCCACGCGCTGCAACAGCTTCACGCTCGGCAAGGCGATCAACTACGCCATCCTGAACGGCGCCCAGGTCATCAACCTCAGCCTGGCCGGACCGCCGGACCGCCTGCTGGACCGGCTGCTGGACGTGGCGCTGGAGCGCGGCATCGGCGTGGTCGGCGCGATCGACGCCAAGGCAGCCGGGCCGGCCTTCCCGGCCAACCACCACGGCGTGCTGGCGGTGGCCTCGCAGCCGGCCAGCGGCAAGCCGGCACC
>NZ_WWCX01000279.1:0-645 GCF_009857655.1 Duganella vulcania | reverse complement strand
TGGCCCGCTTCGTCACGCGCTGGGGCGGCGCCGCCGCCATCGCCAACGCCGGCACCACCTTCATCAACGACAGCAGCGCGATCGACGTGTCGGCGCGCGGCGCGGCCGGGCAGGGCGGCACCGCCGTGGTCTGGTCGCAGGACACCACCACCATGCTGGGCGCGCTCAAGGCGACCGGCGCGGCCGCCGGCGGCGCGGTGGAGATTTCGTCCAAAAACGATTTGCGCTCGATCGGCCTGGACAAGGTAACGGTCGGCGCCGGCGGCCAGCTGCTGCTCGATCCGAAGAACCTGATCATCCGGGCCGACGCCGGCCAGTGGACCTACCAGGCCATCATCGGCGCCGGCCGCAGCGGCGGCGGCAACGTCAATGTCGGCGGGCTGGATTCCGGCGACGCCTACGGCGCCGGTGTGGCGCTGAGCGCCTCCGGCACCCAGCTGGCGGTGGGCGCGCCCAACGACGCCGGCCAGGACAACGCGACCAGCGCCGCCGGCGCGGTGCGCCTGTACACCTTCACCAACGACAGCTTCGGCGGCGCCATGCTGCGCGGGACGCTGGGCGCCGGCTACACCGGCAACGGCAACATCAATGTCAGCCTGCCCGCCAACGCGCTGTTCGGCGCCAGCGTCGCGCTCAGCGGCGACG
>NZ_WWCX01000278.1:0-649 GCF_009857655.1 Duganella vulcania | reverse complement strand
CCGCGTCCGCCGCACCCGCGCCCGCCGGCGTCGGCGAGTCCGCGCCCGGCGGCCTGCGCGTGCTGCTGGCCGAGGACAATCCGGTCAACCAGCGGCTGGCGGTGCGGCTGCTGGAAAAGCTGGGCCACCGCGTCACGCTGGTCGACAGCGGCCTGGCCGTGCTGGAGCGCGCGAGCCACGGCGACCACGACCTGATCCTGATGGACGTGCAGATGCCGGGCCTGGACGGCCTGGCCGCCACCCGCCAGATCCGCCAGCGCGAGGCGGCGCAGGGCGGCCACGTGCCCATCATCGCGATGACCGCGCGCGCCATGGCCGGCGACCGCGAGCGCTGCCTGGAGGCCGGCATGGACGACTACCTGGCCAAGCCGGTCGACAGCCAGCAGCTGCGCGCGATGCTGCTGCGCTACCAGCCCGACAGCGGCCACCTGCTGCTGGACTGGCGCGGCGCGCTCAAGCGGCTGGACGGCGACGCCGAGTTGTTGCTGGAGCTGGCCGCGCTGTTCCTGCACGACGGCCCGCAGCTGTGGTGGGAGCTGGGCGAGGCGCTGGACGCCGGCGACGTGCCGCGCAGCACGCGCGCGGTGCACAGCCTCAAGGGCGTGCTGGCCAACTTCGGCGCGGCGCGCGCGCTGGCGCTGGCCGAGCA
>NZ_WWCX01000277.1:0-658 GCF_009857655.1 Duganella vulcania | reverse complement strand
CCGGCCGCGCTGGCGGCTTCGGCGTCCAGCGGCGCCAGCGCGTGCGGGCTGCCGACCAGCAGTTGCAGCGCGTGGCGCTTGCGGTCGCGCTCCTGCTCGAGCTGGCTGGTGAGCGCCTGCGCTTGCAGCAGCAGGGTTTCGACCTGGGTCAGGTTCAGGCGCGAGGTGGCGCCGACCGCGACCCGGCGCGAGAAGATGCGGTAGCTTTCCTGGCGGGTGGCCAGCGTGCGGCGCGCCAGCGCGATGCGCTGGTCGATCTCGCGCACGTCGAAGTAGCCCTCGGCCACGTGGGTGATCAGCGACATGGTGACGGCGCGGCGCGCGGCGTCGCTGGCCAGGTAGTCTTCCAGCGCGGCCCCGCGCAGGCTGGCCAGGCGGCCCCACAGGTCGATTTCCCACGCGCTCACGCCCAGCCCGGCCTGGTACTGGCTGGTGATCATTTCGTGGCGTGTCAGGCTGAGGTCGGCCGGCACCTGCTGGCGCTGTCCGCTTGCCTGGGCGGCCAGCACCGGCAGGCGGTTGGCGCGCTCGATGCCGTAGGCGGCGCGGGCCTGTTCGACGCGCAGGACCGCGATGCGCAGGTCGCGGTTGTTCGCCAGCGCCTCGACGATCAGGGCCTGCAGCGCCGGCGGCGCGAAGTAGCCGCGCCATTCCGGCA
>NZ_WWCX01000276.1:0-670 GCF_009857655.1 Duganella vulcania | reverse complement strand
CGCACAATGGCAGCCAGGCCGACCTGGCCACGTGGTGGAGCCAACAGGCCGACGCACTGCTGGTGCAGCTGATCGAATCGGCGCAGGCGGTCAGCCCGACCATCGCCACGGCCGGCTCGCGCATCGCGCAATCGCGCGCCGAGCGCGTGGCCGCCGGCGCCGCGCTGGCGCCATCGCTGGACGCATCGGCAAGCGTCAACCGCTCCAACCAGCAATCGACGCTGCCGATGGGGACCACCTCGCAGGCGGCCCTGCAGGCGTCGTGGGAGATCGATCTGTTCGGCGGCAACCGCGCCGCGCGCGATGCGGCGCAGGCGCGCCTGGACAGCGCGCACGCAGGCTGGCACGACGCCCGTGTGTCGGTGGCGGCCGAAGTGGCCAACCAATACTACGGCCTGCGCGCCTGCGAGCAGCTGCTGGCGGTGGCCAAGCAGGATGCCACCTCGCGCGCCGACACCGCGCGCCTGACGGAGCTGAGCGCCAAGGCGGGCTTCCAGTCGCCGGCCAACCTGGCGCTGGCGCGTGCCAGCGCGGCCGACGGCAACAACCGCTACATCACGCAACGCGCCGCCTGCGACGTCAACGTCAAGGCGCTGGTGGCGCTGACAGCCGTCGCCGAGCCTGAGCTGCGCCGCAAGCTGGCCGACGGCGCAGCGGCGGCCGCCCGCGC
>NZ_WWCX01000275.1:0-673 GCF_009857655.1 Duganella vulcania | reverse complement strand
GCAGCTGCAGCGCGAACGCCTCCAGCTCCAGCGCCTGCGAGCCGTTGAGCCGGCGCGCGGCCAGCTGGCGCAGCGTGGCCGCGTGCTGCGGCATCTCGTGCGCCATCAGGCAGGCGCGCAGCAGCTGCAGCAGCGGCTCGGCCCCGGCCACCTCGCTGTCGCTCGCGGCAACTGGTCGTGTTTCAGATGCGGACATGGCACTGCCCCCGTAGCCAACTCATGTCGGTCCAGTATTACACGAAGTCGCTTGCAGCTGAACAGGCGATCGTCACGCTGTTGCAAATCCGTGGCGCGGATGGTATTTGTATATTAATAACATCCTTGCGACGAGGCCCGATGAATCCCATCCCGATCCTGCTGGCCGGGTATTTCGCCGGCTGCACGCGGCGCGGCGCGCACGTGGGCCGCAACGAGGCCGCGCTGCGGCAGTCGCGCCGCGCCCGACTAGGCGAAGCGCCGCGCTCAGTCGCGCTGTTTATAGTGGACGTGGAGCGCGTACGGCAAGCCGATCAGGACGGACACCCATGGGAAGCCGACGATGATGTGGGCGCAGGCCACCACGAACAGGCAGCCCACCGCCAGCGCGAAGGCCATGCCCAGGCGGTCTTGCCACTTGCCGGGCGCTCCGCGCCTGGCCGCCGGCGCGGCGGAGGGCGCGCCGGACTGCGCGCCC
>NZ_WWCX01000274.1:0-673 GCF_009857655.1 Duganella vulcania | reverse complement strand
TGGCCGCGCTGAAAACCGCCGCCCTCGCCGGCCTCGGCAGCACGCAGCTGGCCGCGCTGGGCAGCGCCCAGCTGGGCGCGCTCACGACGGCGCAGTTCGGCGCCCTGAGCAGCGCGCAGATCGGCGCCCTGAGCAGCCAGACCCTGGTCGGCCTGTCCACCACCAACCTGGCCGCCATGAGCCTGCAGGCGCTGGCCGGCCTGGACGCGGCGCTGCTGGCCAACCTGAGCCAGGCCCAGCTCAACAGCCTGGGCACGCGCCAGGTGGCCGCGCTGCAGAGCCAGCAGATCGCCGCCCTTGGCAGCGCCCAGCTGGGCGGCCTGACCCTGGCGCAGATCGGCGCGCTTGGCTCGCGCCAGGTGGCCGGCCTGTCGGTGGCCGACTTCGGCGCCTTCGACATGCTGCATGTGATGGCGCTGGGCACGGCGGCCATCGCCAGCCTGCGTCCCGAACAACTGGCCGCGCTCGGCACGGACGCGAACGGCTTCCCCGGCCTGTTCGGCACGCTGACCACGGCCCAGGTGGCGGCCATGGGCACCGCCGCGCTGCAAGGCATGACCACCACCCAGATGCTGCTGCTGACCACGGCCCAGGCGGGCGCGCTCGGCAGCGCGCAGCTGGGGGCGCTGTCGCCGGCGCTGATGACGCGCATGGCGGCGGCCGACGTGGCGGC
>NZ_WWCX01000273.1:0-687 GCF_009857655.1 Duganella vulcania | reverse complement strand
CCAGGCCACGCCGCTGGCGCCGGCGGCGGGCGCGCCGCCGGCCAGCCAGCTGGAATTGCTGCGCCTGAAGGACGGCCGCGTGATCGAGCAGCACACGCGCGGCCTGTTGCTGGGCAGCGAGCCTGCGCGGCTGTGGTCGTTCCGCGACATCACCGAGCGCACCCAGGGCGAGCAGCGCGAGCACAACCGGCGCCACGTGCTGGAGCTGCTGGCCACCGGCGCGCCGCTGCCGGCCATCCTGGAGAGCGTGGTGCTGGGCGTCGAGGCTGGCAACGAGGAGATGTTGTGCAGCATCCTGCTGCTTGACGAGGCCGGCGAGCGCCTGCTGGTGGGCGCGGCGCCCAGCCTGCCGGCCTTCTTCAACGCCGCCGTGCACGGGCGGCCGATCCACGGCAGCCAGGGCGCCTGCGCGCAGGCGGTGCTCACGCGCAGCCGGGTGATCGTCGAGGACATCCGCCGCGCCTCGGCCTGGACCGAGTACCGCGACCTGGCGCTGCGCGCCCGGCTGGGCTCGTACTGGTCCGACCCGATCTACGGCGCCGGCGGCAACGTGCTGGGCACGTTCGCCATCTACCACCGCGAGCCCTGCCTGCCCAGCGCGGCCCACATCGCGCTGATCGAGCAGGCCGCGCGGCTGGCCGGCATCGCCATCGAGCAGGCCCAGGCGGCGGCCGCGCTGCGCGCCGG
>NZ_WWCX01000272.1:0-705 GCF_009857655.1 Duganella vulcania | reverse complement strand
GCCAGCGCGGCGGCGCGCGCCCCGCCCAGCCCGGCCATCAGGTCGCCCATGCGGAACGGCGCGTACACCCAGCCCTCGATGGCGGCGCGGCGCGCGGCCGCGGTATCGGTGGCCAGGCCGTGCCGGTACACCGGCAGCACCATCAAAAAGCCCGACTGGGCCGGTTCGACCTCCTCCTGCACCAGCCGTATCCGGCCGCTGACGGCGGGCCGGCCGGAATCGCGCGCCTGCTCCAGCGCGCCGCGCCGCACCGGCTCGGACGCGGCGTCGTAGCCGAACGCGTGGCGGTTGCTGCCGCCGGACGGCTCCAGGTACACCACCGGCGCGTACCAGGCGCGCGCGCCGTCCGGGCGCACGCGGTAGCCGGGGGCGCCGTCCTGCCGGACCTGGCGTTCGTGTTCGGCGCGCCGCTCCGGCGTCACCATCGCCATGTAGCCGACGCCGTGGATGCCGGGGAAATGCGCGTCCAGGTTCTGCCCGGCCAGGTAGGCGCGGAATTCGGCGCGGTCCACCACGACCGAGCTGGCGAACAGGCCCTGCACGCCATACAGCACCTGCTCATAGGTCAGCATGCGGCGGTCGAGATTGGTGACCAGCTCGCGCACGCGGCTGTTGAAGTCGGCCTCGCGCTCCTGCCCGGCCTGCGCGCGGGCGCCCAGCCACAGCGCGCCGGTCGCCCCCAGGCAGCCGGCCAGCACCAGCACC
>NZ_WWCX01000271.1:0-713 GCF_009857655.1 Duganella vulcania | reverse complement strand
GCTGGCGCTGTACGCGCCGCCCCACGCGGCGGTGGCGGCGCTGCCGGTGAAGAACGGCCAAAACGTGGCGGCCGGGCAGCCGCTGCTGCGCCTGTCCTCGCCCGAGCTGGAGCTGCGCGAAGGCGAGACCGGCGCGCGCCAGGATGTGCTGGCCTGGCAGTCGGCGTCGGCCGGCCTGGACGCCGGCAGCCGCAAGGACTGGCAAGTGCTCAACGACCAGCTGGCCTACGCCAGCGCCGAACACGCCACCGTGGGCGCCGACCTGCAGCGCTACCGCCCGGTGGCGCCGTACGCCGGCGTGCTGGTCGACGTCGATCCCGACCTGCGCCCCGGCGCATGGCTCAAGGGCCAGGAGTATCTGGGCGCGCTGGTGGCGGCCGGCCGCTGGCAGGTGGTGGCCTACGTGGACGAGGAGGCGGTGCGCCGCATCCGGCAGGGCGACCGCGCCCTGTTCATCGCCGACGGCCTGGCCGGGCCGGCCGTGCGCCTGACGGTGGCCAGCATCGACCGCGACGCCAGCCGCACGCTGGGCGAGCCGGAGCTGGCGTCCTTGTTTGGCGGCGACGTGCTGGTGCGGGAAAAGAACGGCGTGTTCTATCCGGAACACGCGGTGTACCGGGTGGTGCTGGACGCCAGCGCCGAGCTGCCGGCCACCAGCCCGGCCTGGCGCGGACGGGTCGCCATCGAAGGCCGCTGGGAAGAGCCGGCGCTGC
>NZ_WWCX01000270.1:0-744 GCF_009857655.1 Duganella vulcania | reverse complement strand
GTCGAACTGGCGGCCGGCGCTCAGCGTCCAGTTGGCGGCGGTGATCCAATCGGCGCTGCCGCCGGTGACGGTGGTGGTCCAGTTGCGGCCGTTGGCCACCACGGTGGCGCCGCTGCGCGCCTCCGCCGCCACCGCGCGGATGCCGCCGATCTGCAGCGCGATGGCCTCGGCGTCGGCTTCCTTGAAGGCCGGCGCGCCGGAGCCGCCCTGCCCCATGCGCTGGCCGGTGCGCACCATCAGCAGGTTGCTGCCCAGGCTCGCGATCTGGTCATGCACCGCCTGGGTCGCGCCGTTGCCCAGCGTGACCATGGCGATCACCGCGCCCACGCCGATCACGATGCCCAGCATCGTCAGGAAGGAGCGCAGCAGGTTGCGCCGGATCGAGCGCAGCGCCAGCAGGATGGTGTTGAACAGCATTAGCTCACCTCCAGCGCGGCCGGATTCTGTTCGTCGCTCTCGATGCGGCCATCGCGGAAGCGCACGATGCGCTGCGCGTACAGGGCCATGTCCGGTTCGTGGGTGACCATCACCACCGTGATGCCCTGCTCGCGGTTCAGGCGGGCCAGCAGCTCCATGATTTCGGCGCTGCGTTGGCTATCGAGATTGCCGGTCGGTTCGTCGGCCAGCAGCAGCGACGGCGCGCTGACGATGGCGCGCGCGATGGCGACCCGCTGCTGCTGGCCGCCCGACAGTTCGGCCGGCGTGTGCTGCTCCCAGCCGGCCAGGCCGACCGCGGCCAGCGCC
>NZ_WWCX01000026.1:0-70833 GCF_009857655.1 Duganella vulcania | reverse complement strand
GCCACGCTGGCGCCGCCCGTCAACCGCGCCGGCCGCGACACGCTGCACACGCGCATCGGCAACCACGGCGACTTCTTCGCCGACGCGCTGCGCCGCCTCAGCGACCGCGACGCACCGGCACTGCGCGCCCTCGGCAGCCGCGACCTCACCGATCCCGCGATCGCCCTGCTGGACGCCTGGTCCGTGGCCGCCGACGTGCTGACTTTCTACCGCGAGCGCTTGACCAACGAAGCCTATCTGCGCACCGCGCGCAGCGAACGGTCGCTGCGCGAACTGGCGGCGGAGGTCGGCTACAAGCCGCGACCCGGCGTGGCCGCGACCGTGCACCTGGCGTTCCTGCTGGACGCCAGCGCCGCGCCGGTCGAGATCCCGGCCGGCGCCAAGACCCAGACCGTTCCCCAGCCCGGTGAACAGATGCAGACCTTCGAAACCGACGAAGCCCTGCAAGCGCGCGCCGAGTGGAGCATGATGCCGCCGCGCCTGACCCGCGTGCCGGCGGTCAAACGCGTCGACGCGCTGACCCGGTCCGAATTCCGGCTCAACGACGCCAGCCTGGTGGTGCGTCCCGGCGAGCGCCTGCTGTTCCGCTTCGGCGACCTGCAGGGACAACAGGTGGGCCGCGAAATCGCCAGCGCCCGCAACGACGTGCTGACCGGCAGCGTGGTACTGACGCTGAAGCCCCGCCCCGGACTGACGCCCGACCTCGCCGCCAAGATCCTGGCGCTGACCGATGAAACGCAGAAGAAAGCCGCACAAGCCGGCGACCATGCCGACCCCAAGCTGGTGCAACTGCTCGAAGCACTGGTCACCTACCTGCTCGGCGCCAGCGCCATCGACGCGTTTTCCAGCATCAGCGAGACATCGACCGGGTTCGCCGCCGTCGATAACCCGGCGGGCGATATCCTTGCCGCGCTCCTGACGCCGACCCACAGCAAGCCGATCTCCATCGAATCCACCGACATCGACGCCAGCCTGCCGGCGCTGGAAACCGCGCCCGAGGCGCAACTGCGCGCTCCCCGCTACCTGGACCGCAAGGCCTCGGCCGGCCTGGAAGCAAACGGCGCCACGCGCGGGGCGCTGCTGCAAGCGCTGTTGCCCGGCATGGGCGAGCATCTGTACGCGGCCTGGGGCCAACTGCCCGGCACCACCTCCACGCCGGACATCGCGCCGGACCTGTACCTGCTGCGTTCCGTGCACAGCCCGTACGGCGCCAACGCGCCGCTGCTCTCCTCCATCGTCCGCACCTCCAACGACACCGACTGGACGACGGCGGAAATCGACCGCCGCTACGCCTTCCTTGACGGCGTCAACGACGCAGTCCACCCGGACAGCTACGCGCTGATCCAGACGCCGCGCGTGCAGAACGCCAGCAGCCACACGGTGCGTTTCGCCCGCGTGATCGGCGCCAGCACCGCCAACCGTGGCGACTACAGCCTCAACAGCAAAGTCACGCGGCTGGAACTGGTCGACCCAGACAGCGGAAAAATGCTCGACGTGCTGCACGACATCGAGGAAAACCTCGGCGACCTGGCCACCTCGCTCGCCTACCACCGCAATACCGTGTACGCCGTGCAGAGCGAGCTGGTGACGCTGGCCACCGAACCCATCGTGGACGACGTCGGCGGCGACAACGTCATCCTCAACGGCCTGTACGACGGGCTGGACGTGGGCCGCTGGATCATCGTGGCCGGAGAGCGCACCGACATCACGGCCAACGGCGTCGCGCTCCCCGGCATCCGCGACGGTGAACTGGCCATGATCGACGCCATCAAGCAGGTCGCCGACCCGGCCTCGCCCGCCGACAGCCGCCACACCGTGGTCTACCTGCGAAACAAGCTGGCCTTCACCTATCGCCGCAGCAGCGTCATCGTGTATGGCAACGTGGTGCCGGCCTCGCATGGCGAGACCGTGTCCGAAGTGATGGGCTCCGGCGACGCCCGGGCCCGCCTTGCAGCCTACACGCTCAAGCGCGCGCCGCTCACCTACGTGGCCGCGCCCACGGCCAGCGGCGTGCGCGCAACGCAGATCGTCCGCGTCAACGACGTGCGCTGGAATGAAGTCGACTCCCTGCTGGACGCCGCTTCCGGCCAGCGCGCCTACGAACTGTCCACCGACGCCACCGGTGCCGCCACCGCGGTCTTCGGCGATGGCGTCCACGGCGCGCGCCTGCCCACCGGCCAGGACAACCTGCGCGCGCAGTTCCGCGTCGGCATCGGCCGCAGCGGCAACGTGCAGCCCGGCCAGATCACGCTGCTGTCCACCCGCCCGCTCGGCGTGCAAGGCGTGATCAACCCGCTGCGCGCAGCCGGCGGCGCCGACCGCGACGGCATCGAACAAATCCGCCGCAACCTGCCGCAGGCCGTGCTGGCCCTGTCGCCGCGCTCGCGATTGGTGTCGGTGCAGGACTATGCCTGTTTCGCCCAGCGCTTCGCCGCCATCGGCCACGCGCAGGCCGCCAAACTGGCCGACGGCGGCGCCAGCGTGGTCTACGTCACGCTGGCCGGCGTCGGCGACATCCCGCTCGATCCCAAGGGCGCGCTGCTGGAAAACCTGAACCAGGCCTTCCACACCTACGGCGACCCGGCGCTGCCGGTGCAACTGGGCGCGCGCGAACTGATCTCGCTGGTGCTGCAAGCCAAGGTCGCCATCGATGCGGATGCCGACTGGAACGTGGTCGAACCGCGCCTGCGCGCCCGGCTGCTCGACGTCTTCTCGTTCGATCGCGCCCAGCTCGGCCGGTCGGTCTACCTGTCGGCGGCGGTGGCGGCCATGCAGACCACGCCAGGCGTGGCGTGGGTCGACGTCGACGTCTTCGGCGGCATCTCCGAACTGGCGCTGCGCGACAAGGATGCGCTGGCGGCGGCCGTGGCGGTGTTGGAACAGCAAGCCGGCGGCGGCGCGGTGCAGCAGCTGGTGGCCTGCGCCCCCGCGATGGCGGCAAGCGGCGCGCCGCAGTCGCGCCAGGACCAGATCGCACAGCGCGACGGCGAACTGCCGCGCTTCCTGCCGGCGCAGATGGCCATGCTGGCGCCCGATGTGCCCGGCACCCTGGTGTTCAACCTGGTCGAAACAGAGGGCAAATCATGCTGAACTCCCCGGACGCCCTGTACCAGCTGCTGCCCGCCTACATCCGCCAGCGCGACGCTCAGAGCGGCGGCGCCTTGCAGCAGCTGATGGCCATCATCGGCAAGCAAGCCCAATTGATAGACCGCGATCTGCTGCGCATGTACGATAACAATTTCATCGAGACCTGCGAGCCGTGGGTGGTGCCCTACATCGCCGAACTGCTTGGCTACCAGCCTTCCAGCGGCGCCGATGCCTCCCCGGCGCTGGCGCGGTACCTCGCACCGCGCCGCGAGGTGGCCAACAGCATCGCCTTCGCGCGCCGGAAGGGCACCCTGATGGTGCTGGAGGAACTGGCGCGCGACGTGGCGCACTGGCCCGCCGTCGCGGTGGAATTCTACCGCCGGCTGGCGCAGGCCCAGCACCTGGACCACTTGCACCCGGACCGGCCGGCCACCGCCGACCTGCACAACGCCGCGCAACTGCAACACACCGGTTCGCCCTTCGACACCCTGTGCAGGACCGCCGACGTGCGCCGCATCAGCAACACGCAGTCGGCCGGCTGGCACAACCCGTCCAGTGTGGGCCTGTTCGTGTTCCGTCAGCGGCGCTACAGCGTCACCCGGACTTACGCCAGCTGCCAGCGCGAGGCCGGCCAGCATTGCTACGCCTTCTCCATCCTCGGCAACGATGTCGCGCTGTACCGCAGGCCCGAGCCGCCCGCCCAGCTGCCGCTGCCCATACTGCGCGGCGAACTCGAAGCTGCACCCGCGCCCGACGCCAGTTCCGCCAGCGCCGATCCAGCGCTGTACGGCCAGGGGCGCAGCCTGTGGATCACCGCCCCCGACTGGCCGAAGAAAGGCGACCAGGGACAAGTACCCGCATCGGCCATCATTCCGGCCGACCTGTCCAGCTGGTCGTATCGCGTTCCGAAGAACCATGTCGCCATCGATCCGCAACTGGGCCGCATCATGTTCCCCCTCAAGCAGCGGCCGCAAAAGGGCGTGCTGGTCAGCTACGGTTACGGCTTCGCGATGGACCTCGGCGGTGGCGAGTACAGCCGGCCCGCGCTGCCGCTGCCCGCGCGCGTGACGCGTGTGCGCGTGCGGGCGGCCGAACACGGCAAGCCGGACCCCGGCACCTTCCCCACCATCGGCAAGGCCATCGACGATTGGCAGACCGCCCGCGCCGGCCCGCCGGAAGCGCGTCCGGAAGCGGCGCTGGTGGTAGAGCTGGCGGACAGCGGCAGCTACCACGGCGCCATCCACATCACGCTGGGCCAGGGCGAATCCGTATGGATCGTCGCCGCGCCGGGCACGCGCCCGGTCCTGCTGCTGACCGACGAGCGCGACGGCGCCGCCGACCGCATCTCGGTGCAAGGCGCAGCGGGCAGCCGCCTGACGCTCGACGGCCTGCTGGTGGCCGGCCACGGCATCGACATCTCCCCGCGCCTGCCGGACGACGGCGATAGCACCGGCATCGCACTGGTCCCGCCGGCCAACGGCGACGGCATCGATACCGCACCGCCCCCGCCGGCAGACGGCAACGGCAGCACCGACACCGGCGACCTGTGCCAGGTATGGATACGCCACAGCACCCTGGTGCCGGGCTGGGGCCTGTCGTGCGACTGCCGGCCCACGCACCCCGGCCAGCCCAGCGTCGTGCTCGACGGCAGCAGCGCCTGCCTGCGCATCGATCACAGCATCACCGGCCCGGTACAGGTGGCAGGCGCCGACGAGGCCGCGCCCATCGTCGTCACCGACAGCATCATCGACGCCATGGACACCCGCCAGCCCGCCATCGCCGGCACCCAGGGCGACATCGCGCTGGCCATGCTGACCATCGCCCGCAGCACCATCATCGGCGAAGTGGCGGTCCACGCGATCGCCCGTGCCGACGACAGCCTGCTCCTCGGCAAAGTCGAAGTCGCGCGCCGGCAGACCGGCTGCATCCGCTACTGCTACCTGCCGGCCGGTTCGCGCACCCCACGCCGCCACCGCTGCCAACCGGACGACGCCATCGCCGCCGCGCGCGCCAAGGTCGATGCCGACACCACACTGACACCCGCCCAACGCGCCGCGCGCAAGGCCATCGTCTCCGCCGACACCGCGCTCAGGGTCCGTCCGCACTTCGAATCGCTGCGCTACGGCAGCGAGCTGTACGCCCGCCTGCATCCATCCACCACCGCCGAGATCGCCGCCGGTGCGCAGGACGGGTCCGAGATGGGCGTCTACCACGATTTGTTTGAGCCGCAGCGCCTGGCGCTGCTCAACGCCCGCCTGGCCGAGTACGTGCCCGCCACCTTCGAGGCAGCCACGTTGTACGCCCACTATCCGTCCGCATCGTCCCAAGAGGCCAAGCCGTGAATGGAGATTTCGCCCGCGTCACCTTCGACTCCGCCGCCCGCTTCAGCCGCGTGCTGCTGCAACAGGGCCGCATCCTGCTGGAAGCCGACTTCAACGAACAGAGCGCGATACACCACCACTTCCTGCGCTCGCTGATCGTCGACCTGATCGGCCGCCACTGGCGCGCCGGCGACAGCTTCACGCTGGCCGCCGATCCGCAAGGCACGGCCGACTTCAGCATCAGCGCCGGCCACTTCTACCTCGACGGCATCCTGTGCGAGAACGACAGCGCCTGCAGCTACGCCACCCAGCCCTGGCCCTACTTCCCGGACGCCGAACAAGAACCACCAACGGCGGGCGGCCTCGCCTATCTCGAATGCTGGGAACGCCACGTCAGCGCGCTGCAATATCCCGGCCTGCGCGAGGTCGCGCTGGGCGGCATCGACACCGCCTCGCGCGCGCAGATCGTCTGGCAGGTGCGCGTCGCCAGCCAGACGTGGGTCGACGCCCACCTGGCGCTGGTGCTGGGCGCGCTCCAGCTGAGGCTGGCGATCGCCAAGCCGGAAGACCGCCCGTCGATCCAGCTCGTCATCGACCATGTCACCAACAGCCAAACCGCCTTCACCAACGCGCTGGCCAACTTCCCCGGCGCGGAGGCCGACTGCGCCACCGCCGGCGACCTGCTCGACGCCCTGGACGCCGCGCGCCCCCTGATGCGCGCCCGCGCCGTCCACGACGCCACAGAGGACGATCCCTGCTCGCTCTCGGCCGACGCCGCCTTCCGCAGCCGCGAGAACCAGCTCTACCGCATCGAAGTCCACGACAGCGGCTTGGCCGATGGCCACGCCACCATCAAATGGTCGCGCGAAAACGCCTCGGTGGTATTCGCCATACGCGGCGCGCCCAAGCTGGACGCCGAGAGCAACACCCTCTCGGTCGGCCTGGAGAGCTTCGGCCACGACCACCGCACCGGCCTGTGCGAAGGCCAGTGGGTCGAGCTGACCGGCGACGCCTTCGAATTCACGCCGGTCGCGCCGCCGCTGGGCCAGGTCTTGAAAATCGACCGCACCCGCCACACCATCGTCGTCCAGCTGCAGCAAAAGACCACCGTGGATTTCGCGCACTGCACGCTGCTCAAGCGCTGGGACCAGCACGACGGCGTGAATGCCGCCGGCGTGCTGCAAGTCGAGGAGCACAACAGCGCGGCCTGGCTGCCGCTGGAACGCGGTGTCGAAGTGCAGTTCCGTGTAGGCGGCTACTACCGCACCGGCGACTACTGGCTGGTGCCGGCGCGCGTCGCCAGCCGCGATGTCGGCTGGCCGCAGGCGGCGGGGCGGCCGGCCGCGATTCCGCCGCACGGCGTGCAGCGCCACCGCGCGGCGCTGGCCTACTTCAAGCGAGACGCAGCCGACGGCTGGGAATTCGGCCGCTGCGGTTGCTCGATGCTGCCGCTCTGCCCCTGACCGAGTTCGGCAAAAGCGGAGTCCTCTGGTTTATCATTCAATACTTAACCATTGAATGCGGAGCCCATGAGAATTCCACTTCGCCTCACCGCGGCGGTATGCGCTGCAGCCCTATTCAGCAGCGTCCACGCGGGCATCGATGGCGACGCGGCCCGCAAGCTGTCGGCGCTGAAGTCGCTTGCGCTGTCGCCCGCCCCCATCTCGCCGAAACAGGTGGAGAAAGCGCTGGCGCTGACATTGGACCGTAGCTGCGCGGACGTCGATCTGCCGCCCGAGGGCAAATTCCACATCTGCCTGTATCGTCCCGCCAAGCAGGACACGCACAGTCTCGCGTTCGTGCAATACAAGACCATCGACCGCTCCGCCGGCGAAGACAGCGAGGGTGGCGTGGAGTTCATCACGCACGGAAAACATACCTGTATCCGCAGCAAAGACCTGAGCAACGCATTCCAGCTTGCACCGGCGCCGTCGTCCGAGCCAGCGTTCCCCGAACCAAAGCTGCCTTACATCCCGGTCGCCCGATACCGGTTCAACTTCCCGAATCAAGGCGCGCATGTGGAGGTATTCCAGACCGGCGAATGCGTCACCACAGTGACATTGCTAAAGCATTTATAGCATCTTCGGCTATAATTTCGCCATGTTAAAAATGGCGAAGCGACACACATTGCACATCTGGATAGCCCTGCTGGCCATCCTGTTCAGTGCGATCGCGCCCGCCGTCTCCAGCGCGTTGGCCGCCACCGACACGGTCCAGGTTTGCACCGTGGACGGCTACAAAATCGTCAAGCTGGACGGCGCCGACCAAGGCAAGACACCGGCCTCCGCAAAGCACGCCATGGAGCACTGCGCGTTCTGCACCCTGCATGCGGACGCCCACCCGCTGCCAGGCGCGCCGTCCGTTCCGCTCGCGCTCGATGCCGGCCGCGACACCTACCCGCCACTGTTCTACACCGCACCGCGGTCGCTGCACACCTGGTCCGCGGCCAATCCGCGCGCCCCGCCCTTCCTCGCCTGAGTTCCTTCAGCGGTACCGCCGTTTGCCGGCGGTGATCCATCACGAACTTTCGAGGCGACTCCATGATCGCAGGCACTCCCACGGCCGGAACTTCCGGCCTGTATCGCCGCATCTGGCGCTGGCACTTCTTTGCCGGCCTGGTATGCGTACCCTTCATCTTTTCACTGGCCGCCACCGGCGCCATGTATCTGTTCAACCGCCAGATTGACGACCTGGTCTACGCGCAGCAGATGCTGCGCCAGGAGCCGGCTGGCAAAGCCACGCCGGTACCGGCGTCCACGCTCATCGCCAACGCGCTGCACGCCTGGCCCGGCCAGGCCAAGGCATTGACCCTGCCGGCCGACGAGCGCCACAACGCCCAGGTGGACGTGATCCAGCCGGACGGCGCGACCGTGCAGGTGTTTGTCGACCCGGGCACCGGCGCCGTGGCGGGCGCCATCGACGAAAGCCGGCGCCTGATGACCATCGTCAAGCACATCCACTCGCTGGCAATCGCCGGCGACGGCGGCAAGGCGGTGATTGAAATCGTGGCCGGCTGGATCATCATGCTGATGGCCAGCGGCGCCTACCTGTGGTGGCCGCGCGGCCGGCGCGCGGGCGTGGTCTCGATCCGCCGCCAGGCGCAAGGCCGCGTGTGGTGGCGCGACCTGCACGCCGTAACCGGCGCCTTCGGCGGCGGCATCATCCTGTTCCTGGCATTGACCGGCATGCCGTGGTCCGTGTTTTGGGGCAAGAACGTCAACGCCTGGCTGAGCGCCCATGACCTCGGCGTACCCGACGGCATGTGGCGCGGCGTGCCGAAATCCACGCTGCCCGCCAACGCACTCGGCGACCTGCCGTGGACCCAGCAACAGCAAGCCGTGCCGGCATCCGACGACCCGCATGCGGCGCACAAAGCTGCGCCACATCAAGTCCGCTCCAACCCCGGCTACAACCTGCTGGACAATTCCGCCATCGCCAGCCCGGACGCCATCGTCACCCAACTGGCGGCCATGGGCGTCGATCGCGGCTACCGCCTTGCGCTGCCCGGCGACCCGCGCGGCGTCTACAGCGCGATCTACATGCCGGGCCAGGTGGCGGACCATCGCGTGGTCCACATCGATCAATACAGCGGCAAGGTATTGATGGACATCGGCGCCGGCCGCGTTGGCGCCATCGGCCGCATCACCGAATGGGGCGTGGCCGTGCACCAGGGCCTGGAATACGGCACACCGAACCTGCTGGTGATGCTGGCCGGTTGCCTGGCGCTGATGGCGCTGTGCGTCAGCGGCATCGTCATGTGGTGGCAGCGCCGGCCCGCCGGCAAGCTGGCCGCGCCCGCGCTCAGGCACGGCGACCGGCTGGCCAAGGGCGTGATGCTGATCGCCGTCGTGCTGGGCTGCTGCTTCCCCTTGCTGGGCGCGTCGATGCTGGCCGTCCTGCTGCTTGACACCTTGATCGGGGCGGTGCGCCGTCCCGCAGTCTAAACAAAACCAACTGAGTACATTATGCAAACCATAAACTTCCCACAAATCTTGATGTTATCCACCATGTCGCTGGCGCTGCAAGCCGCCTGGGCCGCTGAGGACGCCGCCCCGGCCATCGACCCGCAACATACCGTGATCATTTCCGCCATCGGCGAAGGGCTGCATCCACGCCCGAACGGCGCCAGCGACACCACCCTGTTGTTAAGTTCCGTTCCAGGCTACAGCTCGGCGCAGGCCGGCGGCGTCTCCGCGCTGCCCTTCCTGAACGGCCTGGGCGACGACCGCCTCAAGATCCGCATCGACGGCATGGAAATCACCTCGGCCTGCGCCAACCACATGAACGCGCCGCTGTCCTACATCGCGCCGACGCAGATCGGCCGCATCGACGTGCTGGCCGGCGTCACACCGGTCAGCGCCGGCGGCGACAGCATCGGCGGCACCATCGCCGTCAGGTCCGCGCCGCCGGTATTCGCCGACAAGGCCGACGGCCTGCACACCAGCGGCAAGCTCTCGCTCGGTGGCCGCAGCAACGGCGACGCCGTGACCGGCGGCGTCTCCGCCAACATCGCCAACGACAAGATGAGCCTGGGCTACAACGCCAGCTACGCGCGCAGCCACAGCTACGAGGACGGCAACGGCCAGCGCGTGCTCGGCAGCCTGTATGAAAGCATCAACCAGTCGGCCGTGCTGGCCTTCCGCGACCAGCAACAGCAACTGACGCTGCGCGCCGGCATCCAGCACATCCCGTATCAGGGCTTCCCCAACCAGTACATGGACATGACCGACAACGACGCCAAGTTCGCCAATCTCGGCTACGTGCGCAAGCTCGGCTGGGGCGAGCTGGACGCCAGCGCCTACTGGCAACGGACCCAGCACGACATGGGCTTCTTCTCGCCCGAACGCGCCGGCAACATGCCGATGGTCACGCAAGGCCGCAACGCCGGCTACGCGCTCAAGCTGACCATGCCGGTCGGCGACGCCACCCGCCTGCGCGCCGGACACGAGTACCACACCTTCCGCCTGGACGACTTCTGGCCGGCCGTGCCGCGCTCGATGATGATGGGGCCGCAGACCTACGTCAACGTCAACGACGGCCAGCGCGACCGCGTCGCCCTCTACGCCGAAGCCGAGACCGAGCACAACGCGCAATGGACCACGCTGCTTGGCGCCCGCTGGGAGCAGGTGCGCATGGACACCGGCGATGTCCAGCCGTATTCCAACAACATGATGAACGCGGCGGACGCTGCCGCCGCGGCGGCCTTCAACGCCCGCGAACACCGCCAGCGCGACGGCAACCTGGACCTGACGGCGCTGGCCCGCTTCGACGCCGACGCGGCCACCACCTACGAGCTGGCCGCCGCCCGCAAGACCCGCTCGCCCAATCTGTACGAGCGCTACACCTGGGGACGCGGCACGATGGCAATGACCATGACCAACTGGTTCGGCGACGGCAACGGCTATGTCGGCAACATCGACCTGAAGCCCGAGACCGCCTACACCCTGGCCTTCACCGCGCACTGGCACGGCGGCAACGGCGCGCAAGCCTGGTACGTCAAGCTCAATCCGTACTACAACCGCGTGAAGGATTACATCGATGTCGACGTGCTGGGCCAGTTCAAGCCATACAACAAGGCCGGACGCGGCGCCTTGCTGCGCTTCGCCAACCATGATGCCCGCCTGTATGGCGCCAACCTGTCGTGGAGCGTGCCGGTGGCGGCCACGCTCAAGTTCACCGGCACCGCCGCCTACACGCGCGGCAAGCGCACCGACGGCGGCGACCTGTACCACATGATGCCGGCCAATACCCTGCTGACGCTGGAGCACAGCAGCGGTGCCTGGACCAACCAGGTGGAAACCAGGCTGGTGGCCCGCAAGAAGAAGGTCGATGAGCAGCGGCTGGAGCCTGTCACGGCAGGCTACGCGCTGCTGAACGCCCGCACCACCTACCAGTTCCGCAAGAACACGCAACTGACGGCGGGTGTGGGCAATCTGCTCAACAAGGCCTACGCCGATCCGCTCGGTGGCGTGTACCTGTCGGGACTGCGGGCGAATGGCGGCGCGTTGCAGCCATTGCCCGGATACGGCCGCTCGGTCGATCTCGGCCTGACGATCGCGTTCTAAGCCAGCATGCGCGCGACGGCTTGCGCCAGCGTCGCGCTCATGCCGATATCGTTGCTGACGTGGCACACGGTATCGCAAGTGACGATGCGCCCGGCGCCGGCCGCTTCAAGCTCGGCGTACGCCGCATCGGCGAACAGCGCATGCACGCCGACGCACACCGGCGGCGGACAGCCCGCCGCCTTCAACTGCTCGACCGTCGCGATCATGGTACGCGCGGTCGACACGATATCGTCCACCAGCACCGGCGTCCTGCCGCCCAGGACGCCGGCGGGCGGCAAGGACACGGCCACCTCGCGGTCGCCGCTGCGCACCTTGCGCAGCACCGTGTAGGGACAACCCACGCCGGCGGCCACTTGCGCCACCCACTGCTCGCTCTCCTCGTCCGGCCCCACCAGCACGGGCCGTTCCACGTTGGCCGCGATCCAGCGCGAGATCTCCGGCGCGGCCGGCACCACCTCGGTGCGCATCGTATAGATTTCGGACAGGCTGTGGAAACGGTGCAGATGAGGATCGACCGTCACCATCCAGTCGCAGCAGCCCGACAGCAGCCGCGCAAAGTGCCGCGCCGTCACGCCTTGCCCCGGTGCGAACACGGCATCCTGCCGCATGTACGGCAGATACGGCGCAACCAGGCCCACGCTGCGCGCGCCCAGTTCCCGCGCCACGCAGGCGCTCAGGTACAAGGCCATGATCTTGTGGTCCGGCCGGTCCATCGCGCCCACCAGGATCAGGTCGCGCCCCTCCACCGCGGGCGTCATCTGCGGGCAGGTTTCGCCGTCCGGGAACCGATGCAGCAATAGCTCGCCGGCGTCGCAGCCCAGGTGTCCGCGCAAATGGCCGGCGAAATGTTCGACGCCGGGCAGCGCCATCAATATCGCACTCATCACGCCTCCTGAATCGAGAAAATATCGTCCTCCGCCTCGGCGTAGGCCAGCGCATAGGCCAGCTCGCCGGGCGACTCCGCGTGCAGCGTCAACAAGGGCTGGCCCGCGCTCAGCAAGGTGCCCAGGGGGGCATGCAGCTCCAGCCCGGCGGCTGGCGACTTCGGTGCACCGGCCAGCTTGGCCAGGCGCGCCAATCGCCGGTTGTCGATGGCGACCAGGCTGCCCTGATGCAAGGCGGTGATCACATGCGTGTAAGCGGCGCGCGGCGGCTCGCGCATGCCGCCTTGCGCCTCGCAGATCGCCTGCATCTTGGCCCAGGCAGCGCCGCTGTCGAGCGCACCGCAAGCCAATGCCAGGCCTTCGCCGGGGGCGGCCTTGCCGCCCATCTCCAGCACCCGCCCGGCCAGCAGCAAGGCGCGCTGACGCAGGTCGGCGGGCGCATTGGCCTGGTTCTGCAACACCGATAGCACATCCCACGCCTCCAGCGCCGGGCCGATGCCGCGCCCGACCGGCTGCGTGCCGTCGCTCAAGATCACGCTGACGTTGATGCCCAGCGCCTTGCCGACCGCATCGAGCCGGTGCGCCAGCGAATGCGCGGCCTGCTGCGAACGCACCTTGGCGGTACGCCCGACCGGCACGTCGATCACCACATGGGTGGAACCGGCGGCCACTTTCTTCGACAGCACCGACGCCACCATCAGGCCGTCGCTGTCGAGACCCAGCGGACGCTCGACGCGGATCAGCACATCGTCGGCGGGACTGAGCGACACCGCGCCGCCCCAGGCGATGCAGCCGCCCTCGCGCTCGACCACGCGGCGCATGGTCGGCAGGTCCAGCGCCACCGGCGCCAGCGTCTCCATCGTATCGGCGGTGCCGGCCGGCGACGTGATCGCCCGCGACGACGTCTTCGGAATGATCAATCCACAAGCGGCCACGATGGGCACGACCAGCAAGGTGGTGCGGTTGCCGGGCAGGCCGCCGACACAATGCTTGTCGACCACCATATCGGAGTTCCAGTGCAGCCGCTGGCCAACCGCCACCATGGCGCGGGTCAGCGCAATGGTTTCGGCCACGTCCATGCGGTCGCCGGAACAAGCCGTGATCAGGGACGCCAGTTCGATCTCCGAGTAGTGCCCGTCCACCACATCGCGCACGATGGCCTTGGCCGCGTCGCTGCCGATGGGACGGCCGTAGATCTTGGCCCGCACCGCCGACATCGACGCCACCGGCTGCGCATGCGCCACGCGCAAAGGCTCGCCGTCGTCGCCGCCCAGCGCGCGCCAGGCCGCCTCCGACAAGCCCAGCTCGCACGTCTGGATCCAATCGCCATGCACCACGTTGAGCGTGGCCACGATATGCTGATCGCCGCGCCAGATCTCGATGCGCGAACGCGACTCGAAGCCCTCCGATTTGCAGACCGGGCAATCGCTGCGCAGGAAGGCGATCGGCTCCTGATAGGTGTCGACGCGCAAACGGCGCAAGCTCAAGCCGGCCACCGGGCCTGCGCATTGCGGCCCCGCGTCCGGTGTTGGCATGCGGGTCATGTGAGCTCCTGCTGTTCCAGGTATTCGGGCACGTGGCAGTTCCAGTGCAGCTGCTCCTCGATACGGTGACGCAGCGCGTCCGCGGCCGCCGGCTCGCCGTGCGTGATGAAGGTGCGCTTGGGCGCCTGCTCGAAGTGGCCCAGCCAGCTGAGGATTTCGCCCGCGTCGGCATGGGCGGACAGATTGTCGATCTGTTTCACGCTGGCCCGCAGCGGCACATACTCGCCATAGATCTTGATCTCGGGCGCGCCGTCAAGCATGGCCGCGCCGCGCGTGCCGCCGGCCTGGAAGCCCGCGAACAGGATCGTGTTGCGCGCATCGCTGGCGAACGCCTTCAAATGATGCAGCACACGGCCGCCGGTCGCCATGCCGCTGGCGGCGATGATCACCATCGGCAGCCGGCGCATATTGAGCGCGATCGATTCCTCCACGCTGTTGACGATATGCGCGGCGTGGCACATGGCCTCGCACTGCTTGTGGTCCAGGCGATGCAGGTGGCGGTGCTTCTGGTACAGCGCGGTGGCGTCCGTGGCCATCGGACTGTTGAGGTACACCGGCAGCGCCGACGGCAACTCGCCCCGCTCCTTGAGCTGGTGGATGGCGTACAGGATGGACTGCGCGCGGCCGACCGCAAATGCGGGAATCACCGTCACGCCGCCGCGCGCGGCGGTCTCGCGGATGGTCTGGCCCAGCAGGATGGCGGGATCGGCCGGATTGTGCACGCGGTCGCCATAGGTCGATTCCAGCACCAGGTAGTCGGTGCGGGCGACATGGCTCGGCTCGACCATGATGGCGTCGTGCAACCGGCCCAGGTCGCCGGAGAAGGTCACATTGCGCTCGCCATCGCTGATGGTGACGATGGCCGCGCCCAGGATATGGCCGCCCAGCGCGAGCTGGCCGCGCAGCTTGCCGCAGATATCGAAGGGCTTGCCGAACGGGACCGGCGAGAACAGTTTCAGCGCGCGCTCGGCGTCGTCCTCGGTGTACAGAGGCAGCGCCGGCGTGTGCTTGGAATAGCTGTGGCGATTCGCGTGGCCCGCCTCCTCTTCCAGCAGGCGGCCGCTGTCGGGCAGCAGGATCTTGCAGAGATCGTAGGTGGCCTCGCTGCACAGGATCTTGCCGCGGAAGCCGTTTTTGACCAGCAACGGCAAATAACCGCTGTGATCCAGGTGGGCGTGGGTCAGCACCACGGCCTGGATTGTGGAGGGATCGACCGGCAGGTCGGCCCAGTTGCGCAGGCGCAGTTGCTTGTAGCCCTGGAACAGGCCACAGTCGAGCAGCATGCGCGAACCGCCCGACGTGAGTAAATATTTGGAGCCGGTGACAGTGCCGGTCGCTCCGAGGAATTGTATTTTCATAGTTTTCACCTCGTGTGGATGCATGGGGCGCCGCAGCGCCCCGCCTTCCTCAACGCAGCATGTCGGCCTTCAGAAAATACTTGCGCGCATACTTCAGCAGCTGGCCATCGCTTGGATGATCGGAACTCTCCACCGCCACCACACACTTGGCCACGGCGGGATGATGGGTGATCAGATACTTCATCAGTTCCAGCTTTTCCTGCGCCGGGCCGACAATCAGCACCTCGGTGGCGGTGCTCAAGGCGCGCGCCACATCGTCGAAATACGCCTTGCTTTCGGCCGCACGGCCGGAACCGACCGCGCCCGATTTGTTGTGCAGATGCGGATGGGTCGACACAGTCTTGATGACCTCGTGATCGGCGGCTTCGGCATTGAAATGAATGACGTGCGCTTGCACGTGGTCTATCCACGCTACGACATGATTGAATGACATTTGCTGCTCCGGTAGAGTGAATGGGATGCTGAACGAAAAGTCGTTCAGCGACAAGATTCAGTCTATTGATCTGAAGCAGCAAAATCCTTGATGCAAATCAAAATCCTCAGATGTCGCCCCCGTAGAGCTGCCCGGCGCCGCGCACCGACGCCTGCAACGCGGCGGCCGCCTGTTCGCGCATCCCCGCCTCGTAGGTGGCAACGGCCTGGTCCAGCGTTACCGCGCCGCCCAAGGCGCCAGCCAGCTGCGCGGCCAGCAGGGCGGCATCCAGGAAGGCCGTATTGCAGCCCAGGCCGCTGGCCGGGCTCATCGTGTGCACCGCATCGCCCAGCGCCGTCACCCTGCCCTGGGGCCAGGCTAGCGGCGGCGGCGACTGCCGCACCGGCAGCATGGTCAGCATTCCCGGCGGCGTGGCGGCAAACACGGCGCGCAAGCCCGGCGCCCAGCCTGCGCTGAGATCGGCGATGCAGCGCCGCGCATCGGCCTCGCGCGGCATCGTCCCGGCGGCCACACCCAGCCGCTGGCGCCGGCCGATCAAGGCCCAGTAAAGGTAGTCCTCCACCGGGCTGAGGCCGCCGTTCCCGGCCGGAGGGAATCGCATGGGGTCGATGACCATGGCCAGCTGCTTATCGAAGATCACCGAAGTGCCGCCGCGCAGCGCATCGGCGATCGACAGGCTGGCGCCATCTGCCTTCCCGTAGATGCAGGCCACGCCGGCATCGAGGCCACGCATGGCCGGAAAGCACTGTCCGGCGACGCGGGAATTGCTGCCATCCGCGCCAACCAGCAAATCGGCCCGGTAGGCCGAACCATCGGCGAAATCGAAGGACACGCCATCGCCCCCATGCCGGACCACACCGCACAGCTCCTTGCTGAAGTGGACGTGCTCGGCAATGCCGCACATCAGCACCTCGCGCAGCGTGTGGCGATTGGCCTTGAGATCCGCCGGTCCCGGCTCGTCGGAACGCCAGGCATCGTTCCAGCGTGCCACGCCGTTCAACCGCACGTCCAGCGCCTGAGGCGGATTGAGTTCCGCCCCGCAGCTCGCCTCGAACAAGGCGAACAGCTCCGGCGGCAGGCAGCGCCGCAAGGCCGACTGCCCGTCGCCGTTGATGCGGATGCGATAGCCTTGCGCGCGGCTGTCCAGCGCCGCATCGCGCTCGAACACGGCGAAGGCGATGCCATGCTTCTTCAATCCCTGCGCCAGGCACAGGCCGCCAAGGCCCGCGCCGATGATGGCGACTTGAAACGCATTCTCTTGCATGATGTCCCTCACTGATAACGAAGAGCCTCAGTATTGGACAATTCCCGCTTGCAGTGATAACGTTGTTTAGTCGAAAAATAATGAATTTAAGCCATGCCGAAAAATCACAGCGAACGGCTCGACGGCCCGGACCTGATCGTGCTGTGGGGCGATGCCGGCCACGAGCGCGAGTTCCAGCTCGGCACGCGGGAATACGACTGGCATCGCCACCGGCGCGGCCAGGTCTTTTGCGTGGAGAGTGGCCTGGTGCACGTGCGGACCGCCTCCGGCTCATGGCTGCTGCCGCCGCAACGGGCGGGCTGGTTGCCGCCGGGAGAGCTGCACCAGGTCAGCGTCAGCGGCGCGATGAGCGGCTGGACCGTGCTGCTCACGCCCGCCGCCAGCAAACACCTGCCGCCGCACCCGGCCGTCATCGGCGTGACCGAGATCATGCGCGCGCTGGTGCGGCAAGCCGCCAACTGGCCGGAACAAACGGCGCTGACGCCGCCGCAAAAGCGCATCCTGTCGGTGCTGCTGGACGAGTTGCAGCAACAGCCGCAAGCGGCCCTGCACCTGCCGATGCCGCAGGACCGGCGGCTGCTGCGCATCACGGCGGCATTGGCCGCCACGCCGGCGGACGGCCGCAGCCTGGCCGAATGGGCGGCATGGGCGGGCCTATCGCCGCGCAGCATGAGCCGGCTGTTCCGCGGCGAGACCGGCTGCAGCTTCGGCCAGTGGCGCCAGCAATTCCTGCTGTCGATCGCGCTGGAGCGCCTGGCGCAGGGCGAAGCGGTGAACGCCGTGTCCGACGCGCTGGGCTACGCCACGACCAGCAACTTCATCGCCATGTTCAAGCGCCACTTCGGCGCATCGCCCGCGCGCTACTTCCGCAATTGAATCGCTACCGCATGGCGACAAACGGCAACTCGACCCGCTTGAGCGTGGTGCGCTCACGGTACATCCTGTCGTCCGCGCTCAGCTGCAGCAGCTGCGGCCCGGGGATGGTATCCGCGTCGATACCGAAGCGCACCACGGTGTGGTCCACCTCATCGACGATCTCGACACTGGGCACAAGCGCGTTGGGAGCGCCGACTTCCAAGGCGAATTTTTTGCGCGCCCCGCCCGGTGGCAATCCCTGCTTCACTTCGGTATCGAACTGCAGCACAAAGCCCATGCCGCCGTCGTTTCTTCCGCAATCCCGGCTCACGCAGGCTGCCAGCAGATAGATAGCAAACCGGTTCAGCATGTAGGCCTTGCCCAGGGTCGCCTCCCGCACGTAGAGGATGACTTCGCCGGTCCCCTTGCGCAAGGCCTTCAGCACCTGCTCCTTGACTGCGGCGTTACTGGCGAGATTACGGGCAGCCTGGCGGCAAGCCAGGTCCGCCATGGCAAAGCCGGATGGCTTGAGCGACCACGAGCTGTGCTGGCGCAGCTGGCGATCCGCACTGAGCAACGCGGCCTTCTCGTTGTCCAGTGCCTGCCGTACCGCCGGCATGGCTTCCAGCTGGTCGATGAAGGACGCCGGGTGGTGGTGGATCGTCAATGCCCGCAGCGCGTCTTGAATGGCGCCGTCGCCGCCGCCCAGCACCACCACGCGCTGCATCGGCACCGTTGGTGCCTTGAGTCCGTCGTTCGACCAGAATCGCGGCGTCGCGGGGACCGGTCCATTCGGAATATCCAGCACTTCCTTGCCCATGCCCGCGGCAAGTATCACGTAGTCCGGTTCAAAGAACGGGGGGGGCGCCGCCTGCTTCACTTCGTGCCACAATTTGGCGCGCGCCCCAAACGTCGCGAGCGTAAATTGCTGTTTGGCGTCCATCTTTTTTCCACCGGCTTCCCGCTGCGCCGCACGCAGTTTCTCCGTGCTGGCAAACTTGACGACGAAGTCCCGTACCGTTTTCTTTCCGATGCCGACAACCAGATACGGTTTCGACTTGGCGACCGCCCACCAGGCGCGCAGCCCCTGGTCCAGCCGAATGGCCAGGTCGGCGGCGCTGATCGGCTCCGAAGCTTCCCACGCCAGCGGTGAAACGCCATGCGCGGCCCAGGGCGTCGAATAGTGCGACGGGTAGGACTGACGCGCGTGGAAGGGACTGGGCCACTCGTACATATACGGCCCCACGAAGCGGGAGGTCACTTCCCGGAACATATTGAATGGGCGCGGCGCCGTCTCCACCACGCATACGGTGGAAAATCCCGCCTCGCAAGCAGCCAGTGCGGCGTTCATGCCCGCCACGCCCATGCCAACGATCAGAAGAGACTTCGCCGCGGGATCGGCGCGCCGCAGGTCACTGACCAGATGTTGGGCGCGCACCATCTGATCGCGGATGCTGACGTTGACCTGGCCGCTGGACAGGTCGAAGACGTTGGACGCCACCTTGTGCGCGAGCAGGCTCAGGCTGTCGATCTCTTCAAACTTCTTCGATATGACGGGTTTCTTTTTCTTCATTGCGCCCCCGGCTCATCAAACAGGCCCTGCACGAAGTCTTCGAATTCTTCTTGCGGCAAGGCGAACAGCGTGGGATGGCTTAAGACCTCGCGCACGCCGCCCCCGCCGCCGCCGTCGTCACCACGCTCCGGTTCACGATCGTCGCCGCCGCGCCGGCCGCCTCCTCCGCCGCCGTTCGTGACCCACGGGGGCGGGCGTCTCAGCTCGCCAGCCGAACTGAGACGCCACTTCGCTAAAGGCGGCACGACGCCGTCGCCCACCGTCCGGACGGGCTGTAGCAGGCCCAGGTCGGCCATGTAGCGCAAATGCGTTTCTATCGCCTCGCCGATCTTATCGTCGGTTGTCGATTCCGCATTCAGGACATCGAATATCCGACTCTCGGCATTGGGCCAGCCATGGAAGCCTAGTAACCAGCGAACAAACCGGCCCGCAAGTCTGGACCGGAGCGGCGGAACTTCCTTGACGCCCATGAGCAGCAAGCCTAACAAACGCGGGTCGATATCCTTTGATGCCATGGTTTCCTTTCAGTGGGATTGCCGAGAATATCATGTTGCCCCATTGAAAAAGATCACCGATTGTCACGACGGCAATTTCGGCCTGGTCAACGACGAGCGCCTGCCGCTTGTTGCGCCGTGAGCCTTGCCGCCACGGTGACGCGGGCGCTGCGTTTGCGCCACCAGACCAGAACACCGGTCACGGACAACGTGGCCACGACCAGCCCCATCAGCGATATCAGCACGCGGCCCGGTATGCCGAGTATGCGGCCCGAATGCAGCGGGAACTGGGCCTGCACAAAGATGTCGGCCGCCGTGCCCTTCCACGGCTGGCGCTCGCCCAGCAGCGCGCCGCTGCGGCTGTCGTAGTAGAGCTGCCGGGGGCCCACGCCGCCGGCGCCATGCTCGTCCTGCGGCTGGAAGAAGGCCACCGAGTAAATCCCGTACTCGCGCGCAAACGACACACTGCCGGCCGGCTCGCGCCAGCCGCGCCGCACCGCCTCCGGCTGCGCCTTCGCCAGCACATCGGCATAGGCCAGCGCGGGCGCCAGCGTTTTTTCCGGCGCGATCGGCGTACGCCTATCGAAGGGAGACGGCGTCACGTCGGACACCAGCGACATCACCGGGAAGAACACCTCCCGGTACAGGTTCAAGGAGAACGCCGTGAAGGCGATGGTGATCAGCAGCAGCCAGGTCCACAAACTGAGCGCACGGTGCAAATCGAAATTGAGCTTGGTGCCACCGGCGCCAAAGCGGATCAGCCACGCCGGCCGCCAGCGCTGCCACCAGCTCCTGGACTGCGGGCCAACCGCCACCACCGCGCGCCGCCGCACAGGCAGCGTGAGGTAGAAGCCGACAAAGCTGTCCACCGTCCAGATCATCGCGATGCCGCCCATCAGCCACACGCCCCAACGGTCGATGCCCCACATCTGCGGAACATGCAGCGTGTAGTGCAGCTGGTACAGGAAGGACACCAAGGTCTCGCGCGTGATCGGCCACGCCGCGCCCCATTTGCGCACACCCAGCTCCGCGCCGGTGACGGGATCGACAAACACCTGGTTGTACGGCGCCGGATACAACGCGCCGGTGGCCGGGTTCACACGCGGCTCCACGTAGAAGGCCAGCGAGTGGCCCGGCTCCGCCGCCAGCGGCACCGACAGCACCTGCATTTGCGGATGGCGCGCCTCCACCGCGCGCGCCAATTGCAGCGCGGGCTGCGCGGGGCCGACGCCCGCGGCATCGGTCAGGTGCGGGTTAAGCAGTTCATCCAGCTCGTGGTCCCAGGAGATCACGGCGCCGGTGATGCCGCTGATGAAAAGGAAGCCGGCGATCGTCAGGCCGGCCCAGCGATGCAGCAATGTAGCGATTCGACGCATTAGTTCACAACCTGTAAAGGTTCAATCGATGGAGGGTCTCCCGCCTGCTGGCACTGTGTTACCACACGTAGCGGGCTGTGAGTTGGGCCTGGCGGCGGGCGGCGTAGTTGCAGGTGCCCTCCGTCGAGCAGTTACCAAGGTAGATCTTGTCGGTCAGGTTGCTGACGTTGAGCGCAAAGTCCCAGTGGCCGTGGCGGTAGCCAAACATCGCGTCGGCCAGCGTTACGCCGGGGTTTTCAAACGTGTTGGCGTCGTCGCCGAAGGTCTTGCCGATGCGGCGCACGCCGGCGCCGGCGCGCCAGCCTTCGCCGATGGTGCGTTCCGCCCACGCGGCCACGTTCACGCGCGGCACCAGCGACGGGCGCTTGCCTTCGTTGCCGTCGTTGTTGCGGGTGATCTTCGCATCGAGTCCCGTCAGGGAACCGTTGACCTTCCAGTTGCGGTCCAGCTTTGCTTCGGCCTCCAGTTCCAGGCCGCGCACGCGCACCTCGCCGCGCTGGATCTGGGCGCCGACGCCTGTGTGTTGCAGGTCGGCCGTCAGCACATTGCTCTTGCGCAGATCGAACAACGCGGCCGTCAACAACGCCGGCCTGTCGAGAGGCGCCCACTTAACGCCAAGCTCCACTTGCTTGCCCTTCTCCGGCTCGAAGTTTCGCCCGTCGAAGGTCTGCCCCATCACTGGACGGAACGACGTGGCGTAACTCAGGTACGGCGATACGCCATGGGGCGCCAGCCAGGTGACGCCCAGGCGGCCGGTGGTCGCGTTGTCCGTCTGGCTGTTTTGCGCGGCATTGAAAAAGTCGTCGTTGTCGCTGCGGCTGCGGTCCCGGCGCAGGCCCGCCGTCAGCAGATACTGGCCGTTGAATTTCAGCTGGTTCTGCGCGTAGACGCCGGCCTGGCTCAGGGTGCTGCGCTTGTCCTCGTACTTGTCGGCCTGGCCGACCGGCTGGCCGTAGACCGGCGCGATCACGTCCAGCGTGGGCGCCACACCCAGGTAGTTCTGGCCTTCCTGCACCGCGCGGCTGTAGTCGACGCCGGCCACGAAGGTGTTGTCGATGTCACCGAAACGGCTGTTCCACTCGACGTTCTGGTCGGCCGCGAACACGCGGGCTTTCTGCTGCGACGAGAAGTTGGCACGGTCGATGGTGCGCTCGTCGTCGTGCAGGCCGGTCATGTACAGGCTGTGATAGTCGACCTTCTCGGTGGCGTAGCGCAGGTTCTGGCGCACCTTCCACGCTGGCGAGAAGCGCTTCTCGAACACGTAGCCGATGCTGCGCTGTTCCGTCTTGAAGTGGTCGAGTCCCGGCTTGCCGACAAAGCGGTTGACCGGAATCTGGCCGAACGGTCCGGGCTTCCGCGTGCCGGTCGACGGCAGGTAGAAGTTCGGCGGCACGTTGTCGTTTTGCAGATAGGCCAGCAGCGTGAGCGAGGTGTCGGCGTCCGGGTGCCAGCTCAGCGACGGCGCGAAGTACTGGCGGTTGTCCTTCGTGTAGTCGACAGCGCCCTTGGCTTCCCGCGCCATCATGGTGGCGCGGTACAGCCACGCGCCCTGATCGTCCACCGGCCCGCCGATATCGGCGGCGACCTGCTTGCGGTCGAAACTGCCGTAGCTGACTTCCACCTCCCGCAAGCGGGATGCCGTCGGGCGCTTGCTGACGGCGTTGACCATGCCACCCACCTCGGCCTGGCCGTACAGCACGGAGCTGGGACCGCGCAGCACTTCAATGCTTTCGAGGCCATACGGTTCCATCGTAAAGCCGGTGAAGCCGCGCGTGGGCAGGTTCACGCCATCGCGGAAGATGCCGTTCGAGCCGACTTCGAAGCCGCGTATCATGTACTGGTCGAAGCGCGGGTCCACGCCGTAGCTCTCCGTCTGCATGCCTGCGGTGTAACGCAAGGCCTGCGGAATGCCGGGCGCCTTTTGCGCATCCAGCCGCTCGCGGCTCAGTACCGATATCGATTGCGGCACTTCGAGAATGGGCGTGTCGCCCTTGCTGCCTACGCTGCTGCGTTTTGCGATGCCATCAGCTTCACCTTGCACGACCACGGTCGACAGGGTTGTCTCGGCCGGCGCGGCGTCGCTCGCGGCCGCGCTCATGTGATAGCCGCCCATCAGCAGCATGGCGCCGGTGACGGCCCGAGCCAATGGTTTCAAGTCCTGCTTGGTCAACTGGTGTCGCATCGGGTATAGCCTTCTTCTCGATAAACAAATCGATGCAAATGATAATGACTATCATTTCGATTTGCAATTGTATTCTGGAATGGCACTGCTGAAAGAAGGGGAATACGGACGCGAACGGTCCAGAAACGGCTGTGCCGCATGGCGCCGGGCAAGCGGCGTCGATGCGGCACAGGGGAAAATCAGAACTTGGTGAAGCGGCTTTCGTCGACCTCGTGCACGGCGCTGCTCATCGGGCTAAACGCCTGGACGCCGCCATGGCGCCGGCTCTCGCGCGGCGCGACCGGTTGGCGCTTCGCCGCCGGAGTCGGCCGTCCGCTGGTTTCGAGCTTGAAGAAGGACATCGCCGATTGCAGCTGCTCGGCCTGGCCGCTCATCTCCTCGGCGGTGGCGGCCAGCTCTTCCGAACTGGACGCGTTCTGCTGCGTGGTCTGGCTCAGCTGGCCCACCGCGCTGTTGATCTGTCCCACGCCTGCCGACTGCTCTTCCGACGCGGCGGTGATCTCCTGCACCAGGTCCGAAGTCCTGCGGATATTCGGCACCATCTGGTCGAGCAGGCGGCCGGCCTTCTCCGCCAGGTCCACGCTGCTAGTGGCCACATGCTCGATTTCCTGCGCCGCCAATTGACTGCGCTCGGCCAGCTTGCGCACCTCGGCGGCGACCACCGCGAAGCCCTTGCCATGGTCACCGGCCCGCGCCGCCTCGATGGCCGCGTTCAGCGCCAGCAGGTTGGTCTGGTAGGCGATGTCGTCGATGATCTGGATCTTCTTGGCGATCTGCTGCATCGCCGCCACCGTGGCGCGCACGGCGTCGCCGCCTTCGACCGCTTCCTTGGCCGCCTGGCTGGCCATGCCGTCGGTGATCTTGGCGTTCTCGGTGTTGGCCGAGATCGACGCCGTCATCTGCTCGATCGACGCGCTGGTCTCCTCAGTGCCGGCGGCCTGTTCGCTGGCGGCCTGCGACAAGGTCTGCGCCGTCGCGCTGATTTCCTCGGAGGCGCTGGCCAGCGCTTCGGCGCTGCCGTTGACCTCCGTCACCACCTGCGCCAGCTTGTGGACGGTGTTGTTGCAGAACTCCTTTAGCTCGCCAAACGACCCGGCGTAGCTCTTCTCGATGCTCACGCGCAGGTCGCCCTCGGACATCGCGCCCATCACCCGCACCACGTCGTCGATGCTGGCGCCGGTGGTGGTGACGAGGTTGTTCAAGCCCTCGCCCATCTCCCTCTGATAGCCCTGCAGCCCGGCCACGTCGACGCGGTTGCTGAAGTCGCCCTGGTTGGCGGCTTCGACCACCCGGCGCTGGCCTTCGATCACCTGCTTCAGCTTGGCGGCCATGTGGTTGACATAGTCCTTCAGCTCGCCGAACGCGCCCTCGTAGGGCTTGTCGATGCTTTTCGACAGGTCGCCCTCGGACATCGCGCCCATCACCCGCACCACATCGTCGATGCTGGCGCCGGTGGTCTGCATCAGCATGTTCAGGCCGTCCGCCATGTCCTTCTGGAAGCCCTGCAGTTCCGTGGTGCTGATCCGCAGGGAGAAATTGCCGCGATTTGCGGACTCGACCATGCCGCGCTGGCTGTCGATCATCTCGCGCAGCTTCAGGATCATGTGCTTCATCGCCGCCAGCAACTGGCCGGTCTCGTCGGTGGACTTCACGTCGATGGTCAGGTTCAGGTCGCCGCGCGCCAGCGTTTCGGCCGCCGCCACCGCCTGGCCGATCGGCCGCGTGATGCTTAGCGTGATGTAGGTGCCCGCCGCGATGGTCAGCACCACGATCACCGCCAGCGTTTCGAGCACCTTGACCTGGGCGGCTGCGCTGACCTCGCTCATCACCTGGTCCGAATGCTTGAGGGTGGCCTCGGTCTTCTCGCGCAGGCTGGCGAGGGCGGCGTTGATCGGCTTGTCGGCGCCGGCCACTGCCTTGTCGAGCTCGTTCGGATTGTCGGTCTTGGCGCGCAGGGCGACCAGGGTCGCCATGTCCTTGCGGTAGGCGGCCGCGCCCTCGCTCAGCTGGCCCAGCAGTTTCTCCTCGTCCGGCGTGACGAAGCCGGTGGCCTTGTAGTCGCGCAGGGTCTGGTCGACATCGACCATGTCGGCTTCGAATTTCTTGTCGTAGTCGCCGCCGCGCAGGATGTAGTTCTTGAAGTGGTGGATGCCGGCGCCCAGTGCGTTCGAGCCCTTGTTGATCGCGCTGCGCTTGGCCAGCGCGTCCTGCTTGATGGTCTGCCACTGCTCGTTCATGGCCGAGGTTTCGTGGACGGCGATCCAGCCCAGTGCGATGGAAAGCAGGGTCAGAAGAAAGAACGCCAGCCCCAAGCGAATACCAACTTTCAAATTGGATAACATTTCTGCCTCCGATCGATGGTGATCAACTCTATTATTTGCTGCGCATCAATAGTTCCGAAGCTGATACTACCTCCAATCGACTTGCGGTTGATATCTTTCCTGGCAGATTTAGTGAAAGTGTGGCGTCAAGCACTCTCCGGCATTTTGGCGATGAGCTTGTCGAGCGTGAGCGGATAGTCGCGCACGCGCACGCCGGTGGCGTTGTAGACCGCGTTGGCGATGGCCGCGGCCACGCCGCAGATGCCCAGTTCGCCAACACCCTTGGCCTTCATCGGCGACGACACCGGATCGGTCTCGTCGAGGAAGATCACCTGCTGGTGCGGGATGTCGGCATGCGACGGCACCTCGTAGCCAGCCAGGTCGTGATTGACGAAGAAGCCGCCGCGCTGGTCGACCACCAGTTGCTCCATCAACGCGGCGCCCGCGCCCATGGTCATGGCGCCGATCACCTGGCTGCGCGCCGATTTCGGATTGAGGATGCGGCCGGCCGCGCACACCGCCAGCATGCGCCGGATGCGCGTCTCGCCGGTGGCGGCGTCGACCGCGACCTCGACGAAGTGGGCGCCGAAGGTCGATTGCTGGAACTTCTTGTCCAAGTCGCCGTACTCCATGAAATCCTCGGCCACCAGCTCGCCGTCGGCGGCGGCCTGGGCCAGCGGCGCCGAACGCCCGCCCGCGCTGACCACGCCGTCGGCGAACACCGCCTCGTCAGCGGACACGCCCAGCTTTTGCGCCACCGCCGCGCGCAGGGCCACGCAGGCCGCGTACACGCCGGCAGTCGAACTGTTGGCGCCCCACTGCCCGCCCGATCCGGATGAAACCGGAAAGTCCGAATCGCCCAGCTTGACCACCACCCGCGCCAGCGGCACGCCCATCATTTCCGCCGCGGTCTGGGCGATGATGGTGTAGCTGCCGGTGCCGATATCGGTCATGTCGGTTTCCACCGTGACCACGCCGGCGCGGTCCAGCCGCACGCGGGCCGCCGACTTGGTCACCAGGTTGTTGCGGAACGCGGCGGCCACACCCATGCCGATCAGCCAGGGCCCATCGCGCATCTGGCCGGGCCGCGCGCTGCGCTTGTTCCAGCCGAACTGGTCGGCGCCGGTGCGCAGGCATTCCACCAGCCGCCGTTGCGAAAACTTGCGCTCCTTTTTGGCGGGATCGGAAGTGGTGTCGTTGATGATGCGGAAGGTGACCGGGTCCATCTTGAGCTTCTCGGCCATTTCGTCCATCGCGATCTCCAGCGCCATCAGGCCAGGCGCCTCGCCCGGCGCGCGCATCGCGTTGCCCTCGGGCAGATCGAGCACGGCCAACCGCATCCGGGTCATGCGGTGGGCGCCCGCGTACAGCAGCTTGGTCTGCTGCACCGCCGTTTCCGGTTTGCCGTCCGGCAGGTCGCCGGACCAGCTCTCGTGGCCGATGGCGGTGATCCGCCCCTCGCGGCCGGCGCCGATGCGGATGCGCTGTATCGTGGCCGGGCGGTGCGTGGTGTTGTTGAACATCAGCGGCCGTTGCAGCGCCACTTTGACCGGCCGCCGCGCCGCCCTGGCGCCCAGCGCCGCCAGCAGCGCCTCCGCGCGCACGAACAGCTTGCCGCCGAAACCGCCGCCGGTGTACGGCGAAATCAGGCGCACCTTGTCCTTGGGGATGCCCAGCGTCCTGGCCAGGTCGCCCTTGCCCCAGTCGATCATCTGGTTGGCGGTCCAGACGGTGAGCTGGCCGCTGGCCTCGTCCCACGCGGCTATCGACGCGTGCGGTTCCATCATCGCGTGGGCCTGGTCCGGAGTCGTGTAGCTGGCGTCCAGCCGCACCGGGGCGGCCGCGAAGGCGCGCTCGAAGTCGCCGGTGCGGGTGTCGCCGTTGTCCTTGCCGGAGGGCGCCGTCGCCTGGTCCTTGGCGGCGGCCAGGTTGTAGGCGCCCTTCTCCGCCGTATAGCTCACCTGCACCAGTTGCGCGGCGGCGCGCGCCTGCTCGAACGTCTCCGCCACCACCAGCGCCACGGCCTGGTGGTAGTGCTGGATGTCCGGTCCGCCCAGCAGCTTGGCGGTGTTCATTTTTCCCTTGCCCAGCTTGCCCGCGTTCTCGGCCGTGACGATGGCGATCACGCCCGGCGCGCGCCTGGCCTCGTCCAGCGACATCGCGGCGATGCGTCCCTTGGCGATGGCGGCGCCGACCACATAGCCATACGCCGCGTTGGGCGCGGCCGCGTGCTGCTCGTAGGCGTAGGGCGCGCTGCCGGTGGTCTTGAGTGGGCCGTCGATGCGGTCGATCGGCTGGCCGACGACCTTGAGCCGGTCGATGGGATTGGTGGTGGCGGGCTTGGTGAATTTCATCGCATCAGGCTTTCTTCGCTTGCGTCAGCACCGCATGCAGCGTGCGCTGCACCAGCGTGAGCTTGAACGCATTGTCGGGCGTGGTCTGGGCGCCGGCCAGCAGTTGCTCGGCCACCGCCCTGGCGCCGCGCGGCATGCTGGCATCGGCCGCCGGCATGCGCCATGGCTTGTAGGCGACACCGCCCAGCGCAACCCTGCCGGTGCCATCGGGCTGTACCACCGCCGCCACGGACACCAGCGCGAACGCGTACGAGGCGCGGTCTCGGATCTTGCGGTAGATGTGCGTGCCGCCCAGCGGCGCGGGCAGCGTCACCGCTGTCACCAGTTCGCCTGGCATCAACGCGTGTTCGATATGCGGCGTGTTGCCGGGCGGCCGGTGGAAATCGGCGATCGGAATACTGCGCGCGGAACCGTCCGGCCTTACCGTCTCGACGCTGGCGTCAAGCAGCTGCATGGCCACCGCCATATCGCTCGGATGGGTGGCGATGCAGGCCGTGCTGGCGCCCAGCACCGCATGGTTGCGGCTGTGGCCCCCGATGGCCGAACAGCCGCTGCCCGGCGCCCGCTTGTTGCAAGGCTGGTTGGTGTCGTAGAAGTACGGGCAGCGGGTGCGCTGCAACAGGTTGCCAGCGGTGGTGGCCCGGTTGCGCAGCTGGGCCGATGCCCCGGCCAGCAAGGCGCGCGACAGCACCGTATAGTCGCGCCGCACGCGCGGGTCGGCGGCCAGGTCGGTGTTGCGCACCAGCGCGCCGATGCGCAGGCCGCCCTGTCCGGTGGCCTCGATCTTGTCCAGGCCGAGGCCGTTCACGTCGATCAGGTGGGCCGGGGTTTCGATCTCCAGCTTCATCAGGTCGAGCAGGTTGGTGCCGCCGGCGATGAACTTGGCGCCCGGCGTGCTGGCCGCAGCGGCGGCCGCCGCCGTCGGCGACTGCGCACGTTGATAGCTGAACACCTTCATGCCGTCCTCCCCGCGACCTCGGTGATGGCGTCGATGATGTTGGAATAGGCGCCGCAGCGGCACAGGTTGCCGCTCATCCGTTCGCGCAGCTCGTCGGGGTTCAGCAGCGGCCTGGCGTTCAGGTCCGCGCTGACGTGGCTGGGGATGCCTTGTTTGATTTCATCGAGCACCGCCACCGCCGAACAGATCTGTCCCGGGGTGCAGTAGCCGCACTGGTAGCCGTCGTGCTTGATGAAGGCGGCCTGCATCGGGTGCAGCTTGTCCTTGCTCCCCAGGCCTTCGATGGTGGTCACCTGGGCGCCGTCGTGCATCACCGCCAGCGTCAGGCAGGAGTTGAGGCGGCGGCCGTCGACGATGACGGTGCAGGCGCCGCATTGGCCGTGGTCGCAGCCTTTCTTGGTGCCGGTCAGGTGCAGATGCTCGCGCAGCGCGTCCAGCAGTGTGGTGCGGGTGTCGAGGTCGAGATGCTCGGCCTTGCCGTTCACCTTCAGCGATACGCCGGCATGGACCGGCGCCGGACTGGCGGGACTTGCGGGACTGGCGGCCTGCGCCGGCTGGGCATCGGCCATCGAGGGCACAGCGGCGGCTGTGGCGGACAGGGCGCCCGCGATCAACAGATCGCGCCGCGCGTGGTTGATGTCGCTGAAGTCGTTCATGGGCTTGCGTCTCCGGGGGGCGTATCGGCGACCTCGATGGTAGACCGCCCCCTGCGGACGAACTGTACGTTCGTTCACACAGCGGCTACAAAGCCCGTACCTCTTCCTCGGTGAAGCCGGCCTTCAGGCGGGCGTCGATGTTGAACGGGCCGCGCGGCGTGGGGGCCTTGTAGCGCACGGCCAGCTCGGCGTAGGTGGCGCGCGGCTCCAGGCCGCGTTGCTGGCACAGGTAGTTGTACCAACGGTTGCCGATCTCGACGTGGCCGATCTCGTCGCGCAGGATGATGTCGAGGATGGCCGCCGCATCGCGGTCGCCCGCCTGGGCCAGCTTGGCGCGCAGCGGCGGGATCGCGTCCAGGCCGCGCGCTTCCAGCGTGCGCGGCACCAGCGCCATGCGGGCCAGCACATCCTCGGTGGTCTTGCCGACCATTTCCCACAGGCTGTCGTGGGCCGGGAAGTCGCCGTAGCGGTAGCCCAGCGTCTCCAGGTGGGCGGCCAGCATCGCGAAGTGCGTGGCTTCCTCGGCGGCCACGCGCAGCCAGTCGATGTAGTACTCCAGCGGCAAATCGGGGAAGCGCCACAGCGCGTCCAGCGCCAGGTTGACCGCGTTGAATTCGATATGCGCCAGCGCGTGGATCAGCATGGCCCTGCCCTCCACCGTGGCCATCGAGCGCCGCCCCACCAACAGCGGCGGCACCAGGTCCGGCTTGTCCGGGCGGCCCGGAATGGCGCCGGCCGGCACGATGACGCTGGCCGGGTCCAGCCCGCAACCGCCCGCGCGCGATGCCGCCGCCATGGCGGCCACCGCCGTCACTTTCGCGCCGGGATCGTTCTCCAGCAGGCAATGCAGCGCGTAGGCGCGCAACTCGGTTGGGCTCGACATGATGTTCCTTGAAGCTTTGAAAAGGACGCAGTGTAGCAAATGCGGCGGCTAGCTGACCGCCGGCTCCAGCAAAGTCAAGGTTTGCTGTTCGGTGTCCAGGCGGGCGCGCAGGCCGACCGGCAGCGTGAACTGGTGGCGGATGTGGCCGAAGGAATAGCCGGCCACGGCGGGCCGTGTCAGCGGCAGCAGGTGCTGGTCGACCGTGTCGTCCAGCGACAGCGCGCTCTCGCCGTCGGCGCCTTCGCAGTTTTCAAAGACGCCCAGCATGACGGCGGCGGCGTTGCGGTAGCCCTGGCTGAGCTGCAGTTGCGTCATCATGCGGTCGATGCGGTAGGGTTCCTCGTTGACTTCCTCCAGGTAGAGGATGGCGTCCTTGAAGTCGGCCGCGTACGGCGTACCCGCCAGCGCGGCGACCAGCGACAGGTTGCCGCCGATGAGCCGCCCGGTGGCGACGCCGCCATGCACGGTGCGCGGCGGCGGGTTGTCGGCGGACATGGCGATGGTGTAGCTGCCCTGCGGCGACATCAGCACGCTGCGCATCTGCGTCACCGAGTAGTCCGAAAAAGTGGACGAGCCCACCGGGCCGTGAAACGTGACCAGTCCGCATTGCTTGAGCAGGGCCAGGTGCAGGCAGGTGATGTCCGAGTAGCCGATCAGCACCTTCGGATGCGCGCGGATCAGCCGGTAGTCGACATGCTCCAGCAGCGAGATGCAGCCTGAACCGCCGCGCACCGCCCACACCGCCTTGATTTCCGGATCGCGGAACATCGCGTGCAGGTCGGCCAGCCGCTGCTCGACCGTGCCGGCATAATTGCCGTAGACGTAGTTGACGTTGTCGCCCAGGCGCACCCGCAGGCCGAGCGACTCGATATTGGCGACGGCCTCGGCCAGCGAGGCGTCGTTGGTGTGGCCGGCCGGCGCGATCAGGCCGACCAGGTCGCCCGGCTGCAAGCGCGGTGGTTTGATCAGTCGCATCGATCTTTTCCTCACGGGAGCGGCGGACGCCGGCAAGGCGCCCGCCCCGAGCGCGGCGGCGGCCAGCAGATGGCCGAAGCGCCGCCGCCCGTTCGCCGTGGACATTACAGGAACTTGTACTTGAGCAGGACGTTGAGCGAGCGCCCGCGCGGATCGGCCACCCGTGGATCCCAACCGGCGCCCACCACCTCGTCCACGTTATGGGCGGTGAATGGCGGATTGGTGTCCAGCAGGTTCTGGATGCCGAGCGTGATCGTCAGGTTCTTGAAGCCGGTGTACGAGGCCGACAAGTCGTACTTGGTGTAGGCCTTCACGTCCGGATTGAAGCCCGGCGGCGGCGCCGCCTTGCCGCCATCGGGCAGCTGGTCCTTGTAGCCGGAGCTGTAGTTCTGGACCAGCATGCCGCTCCAGTCCCCGCGCGACAGCGTGATGCTGGCGTTGTGCTTCCAGCGCAGGTACAGGTCGCGCGTGTAGAAGTTGCCGACGTATTCCTTGTACGGCTGGCCTTCGATCTCGGCGAACTTGAAGCTCTGCGTGTAGGTGCCGTCCAGGTTGAAGATCCACTTGTAGGCATTGACCTTGCCTTCGCCATGCAAGCTCAGGTCGGCGCCACGCGTCTTGATGCCGGCCGCGTTGATCCAGCCCGCGTTTACATAGGCGATGGTGTTGTCCGGGTTGCGCACGATGTTCTGGGACAGCAGCGCCGCGTTGGCCAGCACCACCTGCGGCGTGCGGTTCAGGATGCGGTTCTGCGAGTTGACCGCCCAGTAGTCGAGCGAGGCCGAATAGCCGCGCACCGGCTCGATCACCATGCCCAGGCTGCCCTGCTTCGACGTTTCCGGCTTCAGCGCGGGGTCGCCGCCGCTGAAGTACGGCAGGCGCGCAATGGCGCAGAAGGCCGGATCGCCGGGATGGGTCGGGCAGAATATCGGGTCGATGGTGCCGTTCGGAAGTTCCTGCGACAAGCGGCCCGAGTACAGCTGCGTGAAGCTCGGCGCCAGGAAGCCCTTGTTGGCCGAGCCGCGGAACACCAGCATGCTGGTCGGCTGGTAGCGGAACGAGATCTTCGGATTGGTGGTCGAGCCGAACAAGCTGTAGTGGTCGCGGCGTACGGCCAGTTGCGTTTCCAGTTCCTTGGTGATCGGCACGATCAGCTCGGTGTAGACCGCCTTGATGTCGCGGCTCGCATCGTTCAGTGCGGCGTTGCCCGGCGCCAGCAGGATTTGCGTGGCGTCGACATCCTGCCCGAAGTTGTAGCCCTCGCGGCGCAGGTCGAAGCCGACCGCCATCGATACCGCGCCGGCCGGCAATTGCCAGACCTCGCCGGACAGGTTGCCGTCCAGCTGCGTCAACGTGGTTTTGCCGTGCTGGAAAGCGCCTCGGAACTTGGTCGACTCGACCAGTTGCATCGCTTCCGGCGTCTGCGTCTGGCCGGCGGTCAGCCACGGATTGATCTTGCCGCTACCCAGCGCCGCATAGATCTGGCTGGTGTAGCCGTAGCCGTCCAGCAGCGCGGTCTTGGTGCTGCTTTCGCCATGCGAGAAGCCCGCGCGGTAATCCCACTTGCCGAACAGGACGCCTTCCGCGCCGACCAGCAGGCGCAGGTTGTCGGTGACGTTTTCCTGCTTGCGGTCGCCCCATGCATTGGCGCGCCACTTGTAGATGATGGGCTTGGTCTTGTCGAAGGTCGGAATGTAGGCCGACAAGTCCTGGTAATAGGCGCCGCCGACCGGGTAGGCGTTGCCGGCGGCCAGCGAAGTCTGGATCTGCACCGGCGTGAACTCCGCCAGGGCCTTGTTGTGGCCGTACAGCGCCTCGACGAACAGCTTGTGGTCGGGACTGATCTGCAGCGTGCCGCGCGCGACCGCGTTCAGGCGCTCGACCGGAACGCTGATGATGTAGTCGGCGCCGTAGTCGTAGGCGCAGGAATAGGTGCTGCGCGTGGCGGCCGTGACATCCTTCCACAGCGCGGTCTGGTACTGCGACATGCCGGGTATGCTGTCGCACTTGCCCTGGAAGCTCAGCGGATTGGCCTGCAGGTAGGTGGTGTTGTCGCCCGGGCGCTTGAAGCCGGTGCCCAGCGCGGTGCCGGCGCCGCTCAGCTGGTTGGCGAACGGCGTGCCGGTGGTGTCCGGCGACAGGCCGCGCTCGGGCTGGAAGCCGTTGGCGAACGAGCGGTCGCGCGAACTGAGCTTTTCATTGTTGTCATAGGTGACGCTGCCCATGACGTTGAAGCCTTCCTTCTGCACCGAGCCGATGCCGCCCAGCAGCGACAGCCGGCGGGTGGCGCCGCCGCCGTGCTGGGTGAAGTTGTCGTTGAGCGAGACTTCGGCGCCGTGGTAGTCGGTGCGCAGGATGAAGTTGATGACGCCGCCGATGGCGTCGGTGCCGTAGATCGCCGAGGCGCCGTCCTTCAGGATCTCCACGCGCTGGATCGCGCCCAGCGGGATGGCGTTCAGGTCCACCGCCTTGGCGCTGGCGCCAAAGGTGGCGATGCGGCGCCCATTGAGCAGCACCAGCGTGCTGTTGGGCCCGAGCCCGCGCAGCGACGCGTACGAGGCGCCGCCGCTGACGCGGTCGGCATCCGCGCCAAACACATTGTTCCCCGAGGTCATGTTGTCGGCCCCGGTGCCGTTGGCCGACAAGCTGCGGATCAGCTGCTCGGTGCTGGTGATGCCGGATTTTTCGATGGTGTCGTAATTGATCACCTGCACCGGCAAGGCGCCCTCCTTCGCCAGGCGCTTGATGCTGCTGCCGGTGATTTCCACGCGCTGCATGACTTCCTGCGCAAACACCGGACCTGCGGCCGGGACGAATACACCCATCAGCGCAATCGCATGCGCCAGTTTTTTAACCTTCACGGTCTCTCCCTGTGGTGAATCTGAATGCTTATTTTTCCAGATTAGCGCCTTGCAACATTGACCAGCCAATGAAAATAGCTTTTGTCCGTATAACTTTTACTCATGTAGCGGCGCCCTCCCCCGCAGCATGCCAGTGGGAGTGACTTTCAGGAAAGACATTTGTATCTTTTAAACCACATTTCCCGAAGATAACAGCACTCGGGCGGCCTCGGCGATACTGCGGGCCAGCTGGCTGGCGCCGTGCGAGAGCGGCGCGTGGGCCGGAGTGAGCAGGTACAAGTGGATCGGGATTTCCGGCGCCCACGGCCGGCTTTGAAGCTGCCCGCGTCCGGACGCGGCGGTGAACGGATCGACCACCGCCATGCCGCCGCCGGTCTCCACCAGCGAGCGGGCGATCTGGTAGGTTTGCACCACGGTGTGGAAGTGCGGCTGCATGCCTTGGGCCTCGCAGGCCGCCAGCACCAGGTCGCCGAGCGGATCGTTGTCGGCGTAGCCTATCAGCTCGCCTTCCAGCTCGGGCGCGGAGAACGGCTGCGCCTGCTGCGCGCCGGACCACCGGCCGGGCGGCGCGATCACCGTCATCACGCCCTGCGCGATCGGCTCGGCGACGATGCCGGGATGGCGCGGGTCCTGCAGCGACAGGCCGAGGTCGGCCTCGCCCAGCCGCAGGGTGTTGACGATCTCGCTGGTGTGGTGGGTCGCCAGTTCGCAGCGGGTGTCGGCGAAGGCGCGGCGCCAGTTGCTCATCGCCTGCGGCAACACGCTGGCGGCCAGGGTCGGCGTCGCCACCAGGCGCACGGTCTCCACCGCGCGGCCCTTGAGGCTGGCGGCCAGGCGGCGGATGCCCTGCAGGTCGCGGTTCAGTTTTTCGGTCTCGGCAAACAGGCGGTGCGCCTCCGGCTTGGGGTAGAGCTTGCCGCGCACGCGTTCGAACAGGGGCATGCCCAGTTGCAGTTCGCAGTGTTGCAGGACCTTGGTCACGGCCGGCTGCGAGATGTGCAGCACTTGCGCCGCGCCGCTGATGGTACCGACCTGCATGATGGCGTGAAAAACTTCTATGTGACGCAGCCGCATCTTCCTCTTTCGCTATGACGATGCGCTACTGTAGCAGGAGTGCCGAGCGAACGCTGCCATGAGCCTGGGCCAGCAGCCCGCGCGCCCGCACCACCGGGACCTGCCGCAGCAGCACCACGATGGCGACCTTGACGTGGTGGTCGCACTGCTCCAGCACAAAGCGGGCGCTGGCCTCGTCGGCGCCGGTGGCGTGCATGGTCAGCGCCACGGCGCGGCGCAGCAGCTTGGCGTTGGTGGCCTTCATGTCGACCATCAAGTTGCCGTACACCTTGTTCAGCCTGACCATGATGGCGCTGGAGATGGTGTTGAGCACGATCTTTTGCGAAGTGCCTGCCTTCAGGCGCGTGCTGCCGGAGATGACCTCGGAGCCGGTGTCGAGCGTGATGCCCAGCTCGGCCCGCGCGGCAACCGGCGCGTCGGCATTGTTGGCGATGCCGATGGTCAGCGCGCCGGCGGTCCGGGCCGCGTCCAGCGCGCCCAGCACATACGGCGTGCTGCCGGACGCGGCCAGCAGCAGCACCACGTCGTCGCGCTGGGGCAGCAAGGCGGCCAGGTCCAGGAAGCCTTGCCTGGCGTCGTCCTCCGCGCCCTCCACCGCCGCGAACATGGCGCGCTTGCCGCCGGCCAGCAGCGACAACGCGCGCTCGTGCGGCCACGAGAAGGTCGGGTGCAGCTCCACGCCGTCCAGCACGCCCAGGCGCCCCGAGGTGCCGGCGCCGACGTAGATCAGCCGCCCGCCGGCGGCGATGCGCGGCACGGCGGCCTCGACCGCTGCGGCGATCGCATCGGCGGCGGCCTGCACGGCGGCGACGGCCTGGAACTGGTCGGCGATCAGCGTGCCGACCAGCTTGGGGACCGGGTATTCGTCCAGGCCGGCATGTTCCTGACTGGGGCGTTCAGTGTTGAGCATGCAGAAAGTGTAGTCTTGAACAAGCGCCTGCGCCCATGAAAGCTTGCCAGGAAGGCATTCCGAAAAGTTATATGGTTACAGCCGGTTTTCATTGGCGACCACCACCCGCTCACAGTATTCTCGCTACCATCGAGTACACTACAGGCCCCACATGAAACGAGAAATGCAGGCATTGATGGGCATGTTGTTGATGGCGGGCGCCAGCGGCATGGCCGCGACCCTGGACCAGGAACTGGCCGCCGTGGCGGCCGACCAGGCGATGCCGCTGGCCAGCCTGTCGGTGCTGGCCGTTCGCGGCGGCAAGGTGCACTATCAATTCCAGGCCGGCCAGCGCCGCATCGGCGCCGCGGCCGCGCCGGCCAATGCGGACACCATGTACCGCATCGCCTCCATTTCCAAGATGATGACCACGTTTGGCGTGATGCGGCTGATCGAGCAGCATCTGCTGGAGCTGGACACGGATGTCGGCCACTACCTCGGCTACGCGCTGCGCAATCCGCACTACCCCGACCGGCCCATCACCCTGCGCATGCTGCTGACGCACACCTCGTCCCTGCGCGACGGGGCCGGCTACTTCTGGGGCGCGGAGGTCGCCATCCGCGACCAGCTGACCAGCGGCGCGCCCGGCATGTGGGCCAGCGAGGCCGGGCCGGGCGACTACTTCATGTACACCAACCTGAACTGGGGCGTGATCGGCACCATCATGGAGAAGGTCAGCGGCGAGCGCTTCGACCGCCTGATGAAGCGCCTGCTGCTCGATCCGATGGGACTGCGCGGCGGCTACAATCCATCCGAATTCACGGCCGAGGACCTCGACAACGTGGCGACCTTGTACCGCAAGCGCACCGTCGACACCGAGGTGTGGAACCCCGGCGGCCCGTGGATCGCGCAGGTGGACGACTACAGCGTCCGCCCGCCGGCCGCGCCCGCGAACGTCGCCACCTACGTCATCGGCAGCAACGGCACGCTGTTCAGTCCGACCGGCGGCCTGCGCATCTCGGCCGCCGACCTGGGCAAGGTGATGCTGATGCTGATCCAGCACGGACGCTACCAGGACCGCCAGATCCTCCAGCCCGAATCGGTGACGCTGATGTTCAGCCAGCAGTGGAAGCACAACGGCAGCAACGGCGACACCTATCGCGGCCTGTATCAAAGCTGGGGACTGGGCAACCAGCGCTTCGGGCGCGGCCGGCTGGTCGAGGGCGGCGGCTTCAACGCCGCCGGCCACCTGGGCGACGCCTATGGCTTGATCTCGACCTTCGTGGTCGACCTGCAGCACGGCAACGGCATGGTGTCGCTGATCGGCGGCACCGGCACCGACCCGGACAGCAATCCCGGCCGCTACTCGGCGATGACGCGCAGCGAGGAGCGCATCCTGACCGCGCTGTATCGCCACGCCATACTCGGCAGGTGAAGCGATGAGCGAAGTCATCGTCATCGGCGGCGGCGTGGTGGGCCTGACCTCGGCCTGGTGGTTGGCCGAGGCCGGCCATCGCGTGACGCTGGTCGAGCGCGAGGCCGAAGTCGGCAGCGTGGCCAGTTACCGCAACGGCGGCCAGCTCAGCTACCGCTACGTGTCGCCGCTGGCGGACGCCGGTGTGCCCTTGAAGGCCTTGCACTGGCTGTTCCAGCCCGATGGACCGCTGCGCTTCCGGCCCGAGGCGGATCCGCGGCAGTGGCGCTGGCTGGCGCGCTTCCTCGCCAACTGCAACGCGGCCGCCAACCGCCGCACCACCGCGACGCTGCTGCAATTGGGCGAGTTGAGCCGCAACGCGATGAGCGAATTGTCGCTGCATGTGCCGCTGTCCGAATTCGGCTGGCGCGACGCGGGCAAGCTGGTGGTGTACCGCAGCGCGCGCCTGTTCGAGCACGCCGCCGGACTCGCCCAGGCCGGTGCCGAGCTGTGGACGCCAGCCGCGATCGCCTGGCGGGAACCCGCGCTGGCGGCGCTGCAGGGCGAGCTGGCGGGCGGCATCTTCAATCCGGGCGAGGCGGTGGCGGACTGCCATGCCTTCTGCCTGGCGCTGCTGCAGCGCTTGCGTGCGCATCCCGGCTTCAACGGCGTGCTGCATCGCGACGTGAACCGCATCCACATCAAGCGCGGCAACGTGGACCGGCTGGATACCACCGCCGGTCCGTTGCGCGCCGACCATTACGTGCTGGCGGCCGGCATCGCCAGCCGCGATCTGGCAGCCGGGGCCGGGATCTACCTGCCGCTGTATCCGCTCAAGGGCTACAGCTTGTCCGCACCGATCCGCGCCGCCGACAACGCGCCGCAAATCAGCGTGACGGACTTTGAACGCAAGGTGCTGTACGCGCGTATCGGCCCGCAGCTGCGCGTCGCGGCGATGGTGGACATGGTGGGGGCGGACCGGCGCATCGATCAGCGCCGCATCCAAAGCCTGGTACGGCTGGCCCGCGAAGCCATGCCCGGCGCGGCCGACTACGGACAGGCCGAGGCCTGGGCCGGCTTGCGTCCGGCCACGCCCGGCGGCGCGCCCATCATCGGCGCCACCCGCCACCGCAATCTGTGGCTGAACGTGGGCCACGGGCCGCTGGGATTCACCTTTGCCTGCGGCAGCGCCAGCCTGCTGGCGGGTTTATTGGGCGGCACGCCCCTCCCGCCCGCGCTGGCCGGACTGGCGCCGCGCCGCTGACAAGCCGGAAAATTTGCGCACCAGCCGCCTCGCCGCAAGGTGGCATGCCAAAACAACAGGCGCTCGCGTACAATCCTTGTATGCAACTAGGATTACTCGATGAGAAATAGCCTGCCCTCCGCGGAACTCCCACAGATGGCGCGCGCCGTGTCCATACGCCGGCTGCTGCGTGACGGCAGCCGGCACGAACTGCTGTCGGTTTCGGCCTTGTGGCTGTTGTCGCTGGCCGCCAGCATCGGGCTGGGGCTGATCTCGGTGATCTTCAAGTGGTCCGGCCTGCCGGTCCACCTGGGCGGGCTGGAGCTGTACATCACCGTCTATCCGCCGCTGGTGATCTGCCTGGTGTGGACGCTGACCTGCGGCTGGTGGTGGGGCGCCATTCCCGCCTATCTGGCCACCCTGACGCTCGCCCTCTACGGCGGCATGCCGCTGTCCTGGGCGCTGCTGTTCAGCGCCGCCAATCCGCTCGGCTTCGCGGTCATGGGGCTGGGCTACCGGGCCATCGCCATCAGCCGGAATTTGAGCAGCATGAGCGCGATGCTGTTTTATGTGCAACTGTCGTTCGTGAGCGCCATTTTCAGCTCCAGCGGCGCGCTGGTCTGGTGCTACACCAACCGCATTGATTCGACCGCCCTGCTGCCGATCTGGCAGGGCTGGTGGCTGGGCGCCTTCCTGCAAAGCGTGTTCCTGTGCGCGCCGGCGCTGGCCCTGCTGTGGCCGCACCTGGAGCGCTGGCAGCAAGCCAGGCCGCAATTGCTGGCCGATGCCGCGGCCGATCCGCGCGGTTCGGTGCTGCGCCTGCTCGGTTGCGTGACGGTCGGCGTGCTGATCTATGGTTTCGTGACGCTGCAGCTGGCCGACAACCTGTTGCACGCGCAGGCGGCCGGCATCCCGGCGGCGCTGGCGCGGGCGCTCGAGGTTGCCCGGGATACGACCTGGGCGTTCTACTGGGTGTTCGCGCTGATTGTCGTGTTCATCGCGGCGTTCGGCTACCACATGTTCATCCACTGGCAGACGCTGACCAACCAGCTGGTCACCGACCTGCGCCACGCCAACCAGCGGCTGTACATGCTGGCCGGCACCGACAGCCTGACCGGCCTGCACAACCGCCGCGTGGCCGACGAGCGCATCGCCGCCGAATGGCAGCGCGCGCAACGGCTGGGCCTGCAGGCGGCGCTGGTGATGATCGACATCGACCATTTCAAGCAGATCAACGACCGCCACGGCCACCCGGTCGGCGACGAGGCGATCCGCATCCTGGCGTCCGAGATCCGTGCGCTGTCGCGCGAGATCGACTGCGCCTGCCGCTACGGCGGCGAGGAATTCGTCATCCTGCTGCCGCAGGCCGACGCCGAAGGCGCCCATGGGTTCGCCGAGCGGCTGCGCACGCAGGTGGCGGCGGTGCCGGTGGCGAGCGAGCACGGTGCCTTCCATTTCACGGTCAGCGCCGGCATCGCGCTGTTCGACCCCGCGGACGCCAGCCATGACGGCTGGATCGAACGCTGCGACAGCGCGCTGTACCGGGCCAAGCGCAACGGCCGCAACCAGGTGGTGTCCGAAGCGCCCGTGGCCGTCTGACTTGGTTCCCTGGGAACTCATCCCCGTCCTACATCCACACTGCGCGCGCACCTATACCTGTACGGTCACGCTCCAAGGATGATGAGTGTTGTCACCTCGTTATTTGACGCGGGACCGCACCAACTATCTGGAGACCACCATGAGCTACCTAGACCGTGATACCTATGGCATTTACAGTGACACCTCGGAAGGCCCCGGCCCCCGCCTGATGGGCGCGGATACGCTGATCGGCGAAGATGTCTACAACCGCCAGGATGAAGACCTGGGCGACATCAAGGAAATCATGCTGGACATGCGCCAGGGCCAAGTGGCCTATGCCGTGCTGTCGTTCGGCGGCTGGCTGGGCATGGGCGACAAGCTGTTCGCCGTCCCTTGGCAGGCGCTGCAGCTGGACACCGCCAACAAGCGCTTCCTGCTCGACGTATCCAAGGAACACCTGAAAAACGCCCCCGGCTTCAACAAGGACAACTGGCCGGACATGGCCAGCACCGAGTTCAGCACGCAGATCCACAACTTCTACGGCACCCAGCAGAACGTGCCGGGCGCCCGCACCGCCAGCGGCAGTGTGATGGGCAGCAGCACCGGCAGCCTGCAGAGCGACCAGCCCGGCAGCGCCAGCAGGAGCACTTCCGGCAGCAGCAGCGGCACGCTGTAGCGGCTGGCCCACAGAACGCGCAGATTGGCTCGTCAAGGCATGCGATAGCAGGCATGCCTTGCGGGCATCTCTGGTCTAATTGTTGTACCAACAGCAATTAGACCGACCATGCAAAAATCCTTCGCCGTTCCCCTGCTCGCGCTGGCGCTGTGCGCCGGCCCCACCCTCGCCTTCGAACCCCTGCCACCCGAGACCATGGACGACACCCGCGTCTTCAAGGTGGAAGTGTTGCAGGTGACGGACATCGAACCCTACCAGGAAGCGTACAACGGCTTCCTCAAATCGCTGCAATCGAGCGGCCTGGTGGCCGGTAAGAACCTGAGCATCAACAAGGTGGCGATTGACTTCGACATCGAAAAAGGCGGCTTCTGGAGCCGGCTGGGCGTGCTCTTGCGCATCCGCCAGGAGGCCGGCCGCATCGTCGAGGCCAAGCCCGACCTGGTGCTGACCATCGGCACGCCGGCCACCAAGTACGCGCGCGGCATGCTGGCCGACGCCCATATCCCGCTGGTCTTCACGGCGGTCGCCAATCCCGAGGACGCCGGCTGCGTGTCGCTGGTCGACGGCGGCGAAGGCGCGACCGGCTCCACGCTGTACACCGACATGGCCGACTCGCTCAAGCTGGTCCAGGACGTGTTCCCGAATGTGCGCCGGATCGGCATGGTCTACACCGACGACGAGAACGGCGTCGCCAACGTCGCGGCGGCGACCCGCAGCGGCAAGCCGCTGGGCCTGGACGTCAGCTCCAGGCTGGTCAACAAGACCGACCATATCGCGCCGTCGCTGAAGGAGCTGTACGGCGCCGGCCGCGGCGTGCAGATGTTCGCCGTGCCGCTGGACACCTACTACGGCCTGCACCGCTACGAGGCGGCCATCGACCTGGGCGACTTCGGCATCGAAAACAAGGTGCCGGTGGTGACGCTGGCGATGGTGCGGGTGCCGGGCGCGGCGCTGTACGTGGGCGCCGATTTCGCCCAGGTCGGGCGGCTGGCCGGCAACCAGGCGGCCAAGATCCTGCAGCGCCACACCAAGCCGGATGTGCTGCCCATCCTGCGCCAGGAGACGCCGACCGTGATGGTCGACCCGGCACGCATGGCGGCGCTGGAAGTGACGCTGCCGCCGGCCATGGCGGCGCGCAAGACCGTCACCTCCAGCGGTTTCTGGCAAATCGACCTGGCCAAGTAAGTTGTTGCTATACTCACAGCATCATTTGACAACTATTTGGAACGCTTATGCGGCACAGGCCAGTCCTCGCCCTGATGTTTCTACTGGGCCTGGCCGCCGGCCCCGCGCGCGCCGGCGACGACGCCCCGCACCTTGTCATGGCCACCATGCTGGAGCAGCAGAACGGCTTTGCCGGACGCTGGCTCAGGCTGATCTACACCGAGGCCTTCCAGCAACTGGGTGTGGCGATGGAAATACGCAGCTTGCCCGCCGCCCGGGCCAGCGCCGAAGCGATCGCCGGCAACGTCGACGGCGAGCTGGCGCGCGGCTATGACTATGGCGCCATGCAGACGGCGCTGATGCGCGTGCCCGAAGCCCCCTTCTCCGCGAGCAGCGCGGCCTACACCCGGAATCCCGACATCCACCTGTCCAACGGCTGGGAATCCCTGCGCGGCACCAATTATCGCGTGGATTTCCGTTTCGGCTACCCGGTGATCCAGCAGCGGCTGGCGGCGGTGCTGCCGCCAGGCAGCTTCAGCGGCGTGCTGAACGCGCAGCTGGGCTTGCGCAAACTGGTGGTCGGGCGCACCGATCTCTACGTCGACACCGCCGAGGTGGTCGATCCCATGCTGGCCAGCCCGGAATTCATGCATGCGGGCATCCGCCAGGCCGGCGTGCTGGAACGTATGCCGATCTATGCCTACCTGAACAAGAAGCACGAAAAGCTGGCCTTGCGGCTGTCGGCCGTTATCAGGAAGATGCGCGACAGCGGCCAGATCGAGCAGCTGCGCCGGCAGGCGCTGAAGGAGTAGCCGCACCAAAACCGGGCATTTTCTCTGGCACGTTTCTTGATAGATCATAAACGTACTCATCAGGGAATGTTCGATATGGCTAAATTCTTCAACGAAATGACCGCCGACGGGCTGGCCCATCACGCCAGCGCCGAGGTCCGTGAACACTACCGCGAGTTCTGCGGCTGGTTGCAGCGCCAGTCGCCGGAAACCATCGAGCGCAAGCGCGCCGAGGCCGACCTGACCTTCCGCCGGGTCGGCATCACCTTTGCCGTCTATGGCGACGACGCCGGCACCGAGCGGCTGATTCCCTTCGACACCATCCCGCGCATCATCCCGGCGGGCGAGTGGAAGCAGCTGCAGGCCGGGCTGGTGCAGCGGGTGCAGGCGCTCAATATGTTCATCCATGATATCTATCACGACCAGAACATCATCAAGGCCGGCATCATCCCGGCCGAGCAGATCTACAAGAACGCGCAGTACCGGCCCGAGATGCAGGGCATCAAGGTGGCGTCGGACATCTACGCCCACATCGCCGGCGTCGACATCGTGCGCGCCGGCCAGGGCGAGTTCTATGTGCTGGAGGACAACCTGCGGGTGCCGTCCGGCGTGTCCTACATGCTGGAAGACCGCAAGATGATGATGCGGCTGTTCCCCGAACTGTTCGCCCGCAACAAGATCGCGCCGGTCGACCATTATCCCGATTTGCTGCTGGATAACCTGCGCTCGGTCGCGCCGATGGGCATCAACGATCCCACCGTGGTGGTGATGACGCCGGGCATGTACAACTCGGCCTACTTCGAGCACGCCTTCCTGGCCCAGCAGATGGGCGTGGAACTGGTCGAGGGCAAGGATTTGTTTGTCAGCGACAACACCGTCTTCATGCGCACCACGCGCGGCCCCAAGCGGGTGGACGTGATCTACCGCCGCCTCGACGACGATTTCCTCGATCCGCTGGCGTTCCGCCCGGATTCCTCGCTCGGCGTGCCGGGCCTGCTGTCGGTCTACCGCGCCGGACGGGTCACGCTGGCCAACGCCATCGGCACCGGCGTGGCGGACGACAAGTCGATCTATCCCTTTGTTCCCGACATGATCAAGTTCTACCTGTCGGAGGCGCCGGTGCTCAACAACGTGCCGACCTACCAGTGCCGCAAGAAGGAAGACCTGGCCTACACGCTGGCCAACCTGCCCGATCTGGTGGTCAAGGAAGTGCATGGCGCCGGCGGCTACGGCATGCTGGTCGGACCGGCCTCGACCAAACAGCAGATCGAGGATTTCCGCCAGCGCCTGATCGCCAAGCCGGACGGCTACATCGCCCAGCCGACGCTGGCGCTGTCCGCCTGCCCCACCTACGTGGAAAACGGCATCGCGCCGCGCCACATCGATTTGCGTCCCTTCGTACTGTCGGGCAAGACCATTTCCATGGTGCCCGGCGGGCTGACCCGCGTGGCGCTGCAGGAAGGCTCGCTGGTGGTGAATTCGTCGCAAGGCGGCGGCACCAAGGACACCTGGATACTGGAACGTTAAGGAGACACCATGTTAAGCCGCACCGCCGACCACCTGTTCTGGATGGCGCGCTACACCGAGCGCGCCGAAAACACCGCCCGCATGCTCGACGTCAATGTGCAGACGTCGATGCTGCCCCAGTCCGACGAGGAAAACGCCCAGGGCTGGCGCGCCATGCTCGGCATCTCGGAGCTGCAGTCCGCCTTCGACCGCAAGTATGACTCGCTGGAGGCGCGCGCCGTCATCGACTTCATGGTGCGCGATCCGGACAACCCCTCCTCCATCGTGGCCTGCCTGACCGAGGCGCGCGAAAACGCCCGCGCCGTGCGCGGCACGCTGACCACGGAAGTGTGGGAAATCCAGAACCAGACCTGGCTGGACATGCAGAAACGGCTGGACAGCGACCTGCTGGAAAACGATCCCAGCAAATTCTTCGAATGGGTCAAGTTCCGCTCGCACCTGTCGCGCGGGGTGACCGTGGGCACCATGTTGCGCGACGAGGCCGTGCATTTCATCCGCCTCGGCACCTTCCTGGAGCGGGCCGACAACACGGCGCGCATCCTCGACGTCAAGTTCCATGGCGGCGGCGCGGAGAGCACCGGCGAGACCATGACCCAGCGCGATTTCTACTACTGGGGCGCGCTGCTGCGTTCGGTGTCGGGCTTCGAGATCTACCGCAAGGTGTACCGCGACGTCATCACGCCGGCGCGCATCGCCGAACTGCTGATGTTGCGCGGCGATATGCCGCGCTCACTGCTGGCCTGCATGGACGAAGTGGTCCACAACCTGCGCGAGGTGCGCAACGACGTGTCGGCCGACACGGAGCGTTTCGCCGGCAAGCTGCGCGCGGAACTGCAATTCGGCAAGATCGACGACATCCTGGCGACCGGCCTGCACGACACGCTGACCGGCTTCCTGGCCGATATTTACCAACTGGGCAACCGCGTCAGCCGCGATTTCCTGGTGCCGCTGGCGGCTTGAAACGAGGCAACCCATGCAACTGACGATACGTCACGAAACGCGCTACACCTACACCACGCCGCTGGCCTACACCATCCAGCAGCTGCACCTGACGCCGCGCGCGGAGGCGCAGCAGCATGTGCTGTCGTGGAATATCGCGATGCCGGGCCATGTGCATGCCTACACCGATGCGTACGGCAACCTGTCGCACATGATGACGATGGACGTGCCGCACCAGGGGCTGGCCATCGTGGCGGCCGGCGTGGTGGAAACCACCAGCCCGAAACAGGGCCGCATTCCCAACGGCGACAGCCTGTCGCCGCTGATCTACACGGTGTCGACGCGCCTGACCGAGCCCACGCCCGGCATCCTGGAGCTGGCGGCATCCTGCCTGCCGGACGGCAAGGCGCAAACCAAGGACTTGCTGCGCCTGGCCGAGCACATCTTTGGTGCGGTCCGGTATCAAAGCGGTGCGACCGCCGTCACCACCACGGCCAGCGACGCGCTGGCACTGGGCCAGGGCGTATGCCAGGACCACGCGCACCTGTTCCTGGCCTGCTGCCATGCGCATGGCATACCGGCGCGCTACGTGTCCGGCTATATCGACCCGGAAACCAGCGATCACGCGGCCAGCCATGCCTGGGTGGACGCCTGGGCCGAGGACAAGGACTACACCGGCTGGGTCAGCATCGACGTGACCCACGCGCGGCTGATGACCGACGCCTATTGCCGCCTGGCGATCGGGCGCGACTACGACGCGGCGGCGCCGGTGCGCGGCGTGCGGCGCGGCGGCGGCACCGAGTCGATGAGCGTGGACGTGCAGATCGTGCCGCAGTGAGTGGACAATGGGCACCCCGGCGACGGGTGTACAATAATAATTATTCTAATCAATAACTTGCAACGATGACTTACTGTGTGGGCATGCGCCTGGATGCCGGGCTGGTGTTTCTTTCCGATTCGCGCACCAACGCCGGGGTGGACCAGGTCGGCACGTTCCGCAAGATGAGCGTGTTTGAGATTCCCGGCGACCGCATGATGGTGCTGATGACCGCCGGCAATCTGTCGATCTCGCAGTCGATACGCCAGCTGGTGGCCGAGCAGCAAAACGCCGACGGCCACAGCATCTGGAACGCCACCAGCATGCACGAGGCCGCGCGCCTGCTGGGCGATGCCGTGCGGCAGGTGCACGAGCGGGAAGCCAAGGCGCTGGCCGAGTTCGGCATTGAATTCAATGTCAGCATCATTTTCGGCGGCCAGATCAAGGGCGAGCGCTGCCGTTTGTTCCAGATCTATTCGGCCGGCAATTTCATCGAATCCCACGACGAAAACACTTATTTCCAGATCGGCGAAGCCAAGTACGGCAAGCCCATCATCGACCGCGTGGTGACGCCGGCCACCGGCCTGGACGATGCGGCCAAGTGCGCGCTGATTTCCATGGATTCCACGCTGCGCTCCAATGTATCGGTCGGCCTGCCGCTGGACCTGCTGGTGTACGAGCGCGACAGGCTGGCGGTGACCCGCTTCGTCACCATTGACGAGCGCAACCAGTATTTCCAGATGATCCGCAACACCTGGGGCCACCAGCTCAAGCGCGTATTCGAAGGGCTGGACAACCCGGTCTGGAACGCCGCCCCTGAAGCGACCGCCAATGTGCTGCATTCGACCCACACCGGCAGCAAACCGGTGCGGGTGACGCCACCGGCCGGCGTGGCGGCGCCCGCGGCGTCGACCACGCCATTGCAGACGCTCACGCAACAGTTCCACGACGGTCAACAGTAACCGCCGGCTCCAGCCATCGGGACAGAGTATGATGGAGGTAAATTCAACACTCACGGAGCGCTGCATGTCTGATGCCACACCGCCGGTATCCGAGGAACAGATCTTTTCGGTCGATACTTTGATCAAGTACATGGGTAATGACGACAAGGCGCTGGCCGTGGTCTCGAAAATCGTCCGGGACGCCTGCGCGCCCGGCCTGGCGCCGATGCAGCAGGCCGCCGAAGCGCTGCGCGACGAGCGCTACACCGACGCCGGCAAGACCCTGCACAGCCTGCGCGGTTCGATCGGCACGCTGGGCGCCAAACGCCTGGTCAGCACCTCGCTCAAGCTGGAGCAGGCGATCGCCGAACGTCGTCTGGATCAAATTCCTTCCCTGTTCGCCGCGCTCGAGTCCGAATACCGACTGGTACTGCAGTCCGCCGACGCCTGGTTGCAACGGAGCGCGCCACTAGGCGGCCCAGCGGGCCAAGCCTGAGTCACCTGACGGCCGGCACGATCTCGCACCGCCTTGACCCGAAATCAACAAATAACAACACCACCGGCATTGCGCTCAACAAAGCGGCAGTGTATCGTTCAGTAATTGTGAATTTCGGCCTATGCTGCAGTGCAACCAAGCGAGCCGCGCCGCGCTTTTTTCGCCCCACTTAACGAATGGTTACAATTGTTACCCTGATTATGGCCTTGCAAACAGGAGCCTGAAAATCTTCGTGATAAGATCCCTTCCGAATTGATAAGCGATGGCAGCTAGCAAGACAGAAGCTGGCGTGCGCCACGTTTTTCCGCTGTTTTGTAGAATGGAAAGCCAAACTATTGCAATTCAGCATCTTGCGCAATTGATAATTTGTCTCAGTGCAAGTATAATGGTGCATTGCATCGAGGCGGTGGCAACTTGCGCATCGAACTTGAAGTGCCGGGGCAGACGGCATCGGTTTTTTTAGCCTTGGGTAGATTAGCAGGAAGGCTTTCCTCTCCGACAACGGTATGGCTTTAACCAAGGGTAACTAAAATATGGAATTATTCAACAAGTCGGGTGTACTGGTATCGTCGGTGTTGGTGCTGGTGGGCGCATTGATCGCCTGCCAGGCGCAAGAAGACGCGATCCCGTCGCCGACCGTGATTGAAGCCGCCGCCATGCAAATGGGTCCAATGGGCCAGACCGCCGCCGAACGCCGGCTGCAAGAATGGGCCGACCAGGGTTCTCCAGTGGCCCAGCGCGAGCTGGCGTTGCGTTACCTGGCCAACCCGGCCAAGCGCCACGAAGCCATGCAGCTGTTCGAGCGTGCCGCCAATGCCGGCGACGCCCAGGCCGCGGAAGGACTGGTCGGTATGTATCACGGCAACACCGCGGCCATGCAAAGCGGCAGCGGTAATTCGGCCATCAGCGCCGGCCGCGTGATCAAGGAAGCAGCCAACGTGAATTATCTGCCGCGCTGAGCCCCCTGCCCGCTTCGCCATTGAGCCGCGACACCCTCCAGGTGCTGCGGCTTTTTTATTAGACAAGACATCAAAGGACCGGCGTATGGACAGGTTGCGTGCACTGGAAGTGTTTGTGGAAGTGGTGCGCAGGGAAGGCTTTGCCCGCGCCGCCGAGGCGCTCGACACCTCGCCGGCCAATGTGACCCGCTACATCAGCGACCTCGAGGCCCATCTGCAAACCCGGCTGCTGAACCGCAGCTCGCGCAAGATGTCGCTCACCTCCAGCGGCGAAGCGCTGTACGAACGGGCCAAGTCCATCCTGGACGACGTGGCGGAGGCGGAAGCGATCGCTTCATCCGCCACCATGCAGCCGCATGGCGTGCTGCGCATCAATGCCCCGCTCAGCTTCGGCGTGCTGCACCTGGCGCCGCTGTGGGCCCGCTTCATGCGGAAATATCCCGACGTGCAGCTGGATGTCGCGCTGATCGACCGCGTGGTCGACATCGTCGAGGAAGGCTATGACATGGCGATCCGCATTTCGCGCGCCGGTTCGGCATCGAACGTGGCGCGCAAGCTGGCCACGTCGCACAACATCCTGTGCGCGTCGCCGGACTATATCCAGCAGCATGGCATGCCCTTGCATCCCGCCGAGCTGCTGCAGCACAGCTGCATCGGCTACAGCTACGCGGCCACGGCCGACGAATGGCAGATTCTCGATGCCAGGGAGCAGCCGCACGCGGTCAAGGTGCAGTGCGCCATGCATACCAACAATGGCGACACCGCCCGCGCCGCCGCCCTGGGCGGACTGGGCGTGATCTGGCAGCCGAGCTTCCTGGTGGGCGCCGACCTGCGCGCGGGCAGGCTGGTCCGGGTGCTGCCCGAGTATCACCTGCCGGACATCGACGTGATGGCCGTCTACCCCAGCCGCCGCCACCTGAGCGCCAAGGTGCGGGTGATGATCGACTTCCTGGTCGAGCAGTTTGCCGGCATCCCGCCGTGGGACCGTGCCGACTAGTTTTCGACCATAAGGATCCCCGAATCCTTTTGACGCAGGTCATACGGCCTGCCTGCCCTAGCGCGGATACTCAATGGGCTGACCGCACAGGAGGGGATGCGACGATGGATCCACGCGTACAATATCGGGAACAATTGCAGGCCTTCACCCGCCAGCACCGGGCGGGGCATTGGAGCGGCAGCTTCGCGCAATTCATGGAACAGGTGTTGCCGGTGGCGCCCTGCCAGTTCGTGCGCAGTTCGCATCAGTACATCTGGGACATGCTCGGCTGGAGCGGCCAGCAGGATGAAAGCGGCAAGCCGCGCTGCAAGCTGTTCGCCGACGAACTGTTCGGTATCGACGATGCGCTGGCGCGCGTGGCCGACTATTTCAAGGCGGCCGCCGCCGGATCGGAGGTCGGCCGGCGCCTGCTGCTGTTGCTGGGGCCGCCGTCGGGCGGCAAGTCCACGCTGGTGATACGGCTCAAGCGCGGGCTGGAGGAATACAGCTACACCGACGCCGGCGCGCTGTTCGGCATCGCCGGCTGCCCGGTGCACGAATCGCCGCTGCATCTGGTGCCGCACACCATGCGCTCGGGTTTTCGCGACACCTACGGCGTCGAAGTGACGGGCGAACTGTGTCCGCATTGCCGCGCACGGCAGGAGCATGAGCTGCGCGGCGACTTCCTGCGCATGCCGGTCGAGCGCATCTTCATCTCGGAAGCCGGCCGTGTCGGCGTGGGCACCTATGCGCCGCACGATCCCAACACGGCCGACATCGCCGACCTGGTGGGATCGGTCGACCTCTCCAAGGTGGCCGAGTTCGGCGACGAGGGCGACCCGCGCGCCTGGTCGTGGTCCGGCGCGGTGTACGCGGCCAGCCGCGGCATGCTGGAGATGATCGAGATCCTCAAGGTCAAGCGGGAGTTCCTGTACCTGCTGCTGACACTGACGCAGGAGAAGAACGTCAAGGTGGCGCGCTTTCCGCTGATCTACCTCGACGAAACCATCCTCGCCCACACCAACCTGGCCGAATTCCGCAAGTTCCTGCAGGAGAGCGAGAACGAAGGCCTGCTCGACCGGATGGTGATCGTGCAGGTACCGTACACGCTGAACTATCGCGAAGAGGCACGCATCTACCACAAGCTGATCCTGGCGGCCGCGCCGGCCTTCCGCAGCGTCCACCTGGACCCGCACGTGCTGCATGCGGCAGCCGTGTTCGCGGTGCTGACCCGCTTGCACGAAGGCGAGGAACGCGACGGCGATCTTGCCAGGCGGGTGCGCATTTTTGCCGGCGAGGACATGGACGGCATCCACCCGGCGGAGGCGCAGCGGCTGCGCCATCGCGACAAGGCGCCGGACGAGGGCCTGGCCGGCGTTTCCCCGCGCTTTGTCATCAATGCCCTGTCGAACGCGATCATCCAGACGTCCCGCAGCAGCCTGACCACGATGGACCTGCTGCTGGCGTTAAAGGACGGCATCGAAAGCGACGCCCGCATCGAGCCAGCCCGCAAGCGCAAATGGGTGGACTATCTGGTGTTGACGCGCAAGGATTTCTACAACCGCTGGGTCAAGGAGGATGTGCACAAGGCGCTGTTCGTGTCCTTCGAGCAAGAGGTCGAGGAAATGCTGGGCAAGTATCTGGACGAAGTCGAGGCCATGCTGGACAACCGCCAGGTCAAGGATCCCATCACCAGCGAGGAGCGCAGGCCGGACGAACGTTTCCTGCGCGCGGTCGAGGAAAAGATTTCCATCTCCGATTCCGGCAAGCAGTCGTTCCGGCAGGAAGTCGTGCGCAAGGCGATGAGCGCCTACAAGCGCGGCGAGCAATTCGGCCTGGGGAGCCATGCGCAATTGCGCGACGCTTTGCAGCAATACCTGTTCGAGCAGCGCCGGGATGTACTGCGCCTGGTCAGCTCCAGCAAGCGCCCCGATGACGACGTGCGTGCGAAGATCTCGGCGGTCGAACGCCGCCTGGTCGATGAATATGGCTACGACAGCCACTGCGCGCGCGAAGCCTTGAACTACGTCACCACGCTGCTGGCGCAGGAATGAGGCCGGGCCATGCAAACGGGCGAACGCGATTGGTACGAACTGTTCTCGCGCGGCGCGCGCGACTGGTTGCGGCATAACGAGAAGGTCCGCAACGCGGTGCGCGACCATCTGCCGGACATCATTTCCTCGTCCGAGCTGATCAGCGAGTCCGGCCAGGGCAGCGTGCAAGTGCCGCTGCGCCTGCTGGAGCACGCGCGCTTCCGGCTTGCCGACAACAACAGCACCACCGGCGCGGGCCAGGGACCGGGCCAGCCTGGCGATCTCCTGCTCCCGCCCGGCGACGACGGCGAGCCCGGAGGCGCCGGCAAGGCGCCGGGCGAGGTGACGCTGATGATGGAATTCGCCGTGGACGATATCCTGGACTGGCTGTGGGAGGAATTCCAGTTGCCGCTGCTGCAGCCTCGCGGCAATGCCACGCTGGAGCAGCCGGAAGTGCTGCATCGCGGCTGGGACAAGCACGGCGCCCGCTCGCGCCTGGACCGGCGCCGCACCATCAAGGAGGCGATCAAACGGCGCGCCGTGCAGGGCACGCCGGCGCCGTTCACCAATGATGACCTGCGTTTCCGGCAACTGATCGAGCGGCCGCGGCCAAGCAGCAACGCGGTGGTCTTCATGGTGCTGGATGTCTCGACCAGCATGACGCAGGCGGAACGCCGGCTGGCCAAGACCTTCTTTTTCCTGGCGCTGCAAGGCCTGCGGCGCAGCTACGGGAACGTGGAACTGCGCTTTCTCGCGCATGCGGCCCGCGCCTGGGAATTCAACGAACGAGACTTCTTCGAGGTCAGCGGCATGGGCGGCACCATGGCCTCCACCGCCTTCCAGCTGGTGCTGTCGATGCTGGATGAGCGCTATGACGCGGCCAACTACAACAGCTATCTGTTCTACGCTTCGGACGGGGACAATTTCTCCGAAGACCGGGCGGCGGCAAGCAAGCTGTTGGGGCACTTGGCGGACCGCATGAATTATCTGGGCTACGTTGAGACCCTGCCCGGCATGCCGCGCATGATGGAGACCGAAATGGGCCGGCTGTGGAAGGAGCGGGAAAGACAGGGCTTGCCGGTGTCCAGCGTGGTGCTGACCCACAGCGAGGAAATCATCGGCGCGCTCAAGCAGTTCCTGACGCGCCAGGCTACGATGGAGGACAGCGCATGAGTACGCTCGAGGACTACATCACCCACTTCGAGCAACTGGCCGACGGGCTGGGGCTGGAATACTACCCGGTCGACTTCGAACTGGTGCCGCAGAACTTCATGCTGGAGATTGCCGTCTATGGCGTGCCGGTGCGCATGCATCACTGGTCGTTCGGGCTGCGTTACATCCATCAGCTGCTGCACCAGAACATGGGCCACTCGCGCATCTTCGAGGTGATGTTTCCTGGTGACCCATGCCGGGCCTACATGATGAATCAAAACAGTCTGGCCGAAAACACGCTGGTCGCTGCCCATGTGATCGGCCATGCGGATTTCGTCCGGCGCAACGCGCTGTTCGAGCGCTTCCTGAACATGGCGGGCGGACGCATCCTCGAACAAAGCGCGGCCCGCGCCCATCGCCTGGAACTGGCGCTGGCCCGTCATGGCCAACAGGAGGTGGAGGCGGTGCTGGACGCGGCGCTGGCGCTGGAACCGCATATCGACATCCAGAAAGACCTGTACCGCGCGCCCTACCCGGAAGCCGCGCAGCGGCCACCGGCGGCGCCAGGACCATTTCAACAACGCTACCAAACTCTCCCTGGCGAAGCGCCACCCGCAGCGCCGGCCACGGGCCATCCGGACTTGCCGCCCTACCCGGAGTACGACCTGCTATGGTTTATCGCCCGGCATGCGCCAGCGCTGCAGGCATGGGAACGCGACATCTTTCTCGCGGTGCGCGAGGAATCGTTCTACTTCTATCCGGTGCACGCTTGTCAGATCATGAACGAGGGATGGGCCTCATACTGGCACGCCCGCCTGCTGCGCGAAGCGGACTTCCTGCCACACGCCCTCTACCTGCAGGCCGTCAAGGCACATTCGGACGTGGTACGGCCCTACGCCGGCGACCGCCAATTGGCGCTTGCGGTCAATCCCTACCATCTGGGCTACAGCATGTGGGAACGCATCATCGAACAGCAAGGCATTGATGCGGCGCGCCGCATATGCAGCGAGGAGGACGACTTCGGTTTCATCCGCAATTACCTGGATGCGGACCTGGCTGCGGAGCTGGGCTTGTTCAGCTATCAGGCGCGCAAGGATGGCGAGACGCGCATGCTCAGCCGCGATCTGCACGACGTGAGAGAGGCAATCCTGGCGCCGAAATACAATTATGGCGCGCCGCGCATCGCCGTCGAACGGGTGCAGGAGGACCGCTCACTGATCTTACGGCACGACCACGCGAGCGACGGCCGGGGCCTGGATCTGGCGGCGGCTGAGCAGGTGCTCAACTATGTGGCGCGTGTCTGGCGCAAGCCCGTCACCTTGCATACGGTAGATTTCCGCGGCCTGCCAAGGCTGTTGACGGTCAACGCTCCAGGTACTGCGCATACCACCGCAGAGCCTGCCTGAGCCCGCGTTGCAGGTCGTGGGTGGGCGCATAGCCCAGCAAAGCCCTGGCCTTGGAGATATCGGCCTGCGAATGGCGCACATCGCCGGAGCGAAACTCGCCATAGTCCGGCTGGTAGTCGCGCAGATGCGGATATCGCTCCACCAGCAAGCCGTGCAGTATCAGGTACAACTCGTTCAAGCTGGTGCGCTTGTTGAGCGCGACGTTGTAGACCTGATTGACGGCGTCCTGACGCTCGGTCATGGCGGCAAGGAGGTTGGCTTGCACGGCATTGGCGACATAACAGAAGTCGCGGCTGCTCTCGCCGTCGCCGTTGATCACCAGCCGGCGCCGGCCCATCATTGCCGCTATCCATTGCGGAATGACTGCGGCATAGGCGCCGGAGGGGTCCTGGCGCGGGCCGAAGACATTGAAATACCGCAAACCGATGGTTTCCACGCCATAGCAGCGCGCATACAGGTCGGCATACAGTTCATTCACGCACTTGGTCAGCGCGTACGGCGACAAGGCCTTGCCGATATGCGCCTCCTGCTTGGGCAAGGCCGGATGATCGCCATAGCTGGCGCTGGACGCGGCATAGACGACGCGCCGCACGCCCGCCAGCCGGGCCGCCTCCAGCACGTTGAGGTGGCCGCCGATATTGATATCGTTGCACAGCAGCGGTTGGTGCAGCGAGCGGATCACGGAGCCCAGCGCCGCCTGGTGCAGTACGAAATCGGCACCGTCGCAGGCCCGGGTGCAAGTGGCTGCATCGCGTATATCGCCCTCGATCAGCTCGAAGCGGCGCCATGCGTCCTGCCCCACCGCGTCCCGCACCTGCTCCAGATTGTGGCGATAGCCTGTCAGGAAATTATCGACGCCAGCCACGTGTTGGCCCAGCTCCAGCAGCGCTTGCAACAGGTTCGAACCGATGAACCCGGCCACGCCGGTAATGACCCAGCGATATTGCTGCTGCAGCAGATGTTCGCGCACGTCCTGGTAGCAGGAGCTGGCGGGCGTGCCGTCGTCGTAGTCGGCCATCACAGCCTCCACACGCTGAGGCCGCTTTGACGCAGCGCCTGTTCATCGAATTGGGACTTGAGGTCGATGAAGCAGCCGTCCTGCACAACCTTGGCCCGGATCTGCTGCAAGGGACGCTCGGCCAACTCGCGATGGGCCACCGCACTGATCAACGCTTCCGCGCACGGGAGATCATCCCATTGCTCCAACTGCACGCCATATTCGTGTTGCGCCTCGTCCGGATCCGCCACCGGATCATGGACATGCACTTGCAAGCCGTAGGACTGCAGCTCCACGATCAGGTCGGCGACCTTGGAGTTGCGCAGGTCGGGACAGTTTTCCTTGAACGTCAGGCCCAGCACGTTGACCCGGCACCCTTTGAGCCGGAACCCGGCGCGCACCATCTCCTTCACGGTCTTCTCGGCGACGAACTTGGCCATGCCGTCGTTGATACGGCGCCCGGCCAGGATCACATGCGGATGATAGCCCAGCATTTCCGCCTTGTGCGTCAGGTAGTAGGGATCGACGCCGATGCAATGGCCGCCAACCAGTCCTGGCCGGAACGGCAGGAAGTTCCACTTCGTGCCGGCCGCCTGCAGGACTTCCAGCGTGTCGATGCCGAGCCGGTCGAAGATGATCGCCAGCTCGTTCATCAGCGCGATATTGAGGTCGCGCTGGGTGTTTTCTATGACTTTGGCGGCCTCCGCGACCATGATGCTCGATGCCCGGTGAACCCCGGCGCCCACCACTTCCTCGTACAGCGCCGCCACGCGCCGCAAGGTCGGTTCATCATCGCCCGCGACTATCTTGCGCACGGTTGCCAGCGTGTGCTCGCTGTCGCCGGGATTGATGCGTTCCGGCGAAAAGCCGATATGGAAGTCGCGCTGCCATTTCAGGCCAGAACACTGCTCCAGCACAGGAACGCATACTTCCTCGGTGGCGCCGGGATAGACGGTGGACTCGAAGATCACGACCGCGCCCAGTTTCATATAGCGGCCTACGGATTGGCTGGCGCCGATCAGCGCTGAGAAGTCCGGATTGTGGGCGCTGTCGACCGGCGTCGGCACGGCGACCACAATATAGTCCGCCTCGCTAAGGACGGCGGGATCGCAGCCCATTTCCAGCCAGCGCGCGGCGGCGAACTGCTCGCCCGTCACCTCGCACGCCGGATCGATGCCGCGCCGGTAGCTGGCGACCTTGCGCGCCGACAGGTCGACCCCGATGGTGCGTCGGCGCGACCCGAACGCCACCGCCAGCGACAAGCCCACATACCCCAGTCCCACCACGGCGACCACTTCCATAGCGCACCTCGCGTAAAAGCGTTAGACACACGTCTGGGCCGATTCTACGGAGCGCGCCCGGGCTGCTGTTGAGATGCCGCAAACCGGCGACGAATGCGCGGCAAGGCGCGTCCATTTGCGGCCGATCAAGAGGGCTTGCGATGAGAGTTCCTACTCTATCCCTTCCGTTCGGCGGGGAGATTCTCATGTTGTGCGCACGCCTGCTTTCGTGGGCATTCTTTGGCGGTCTGTTGTTGGCGCTTGCCGTCTATCCGCTGGACGACAGCTGGCTGGCCGGCATCCTGCTGGCGTATGGCGCGCTGCTCTGGTGGCGCCCCGTGCTATGGCTGACGGCCCTACCCGCTTTGCTTCCGGTGCTGGACCTCGCACCGCACACCGGCTGGTTCTTCGTCGAGGAAATCGACCTGCTGCTCCTGATAACCGCAGGCTTCAGCTATTGGCACCTCGACACCTTCGGCCCTCGGCCGCGCTTTCCGCCGCTGTTCAGGATCGGCTTGCTGATCCTGGCGGGCGCCACCGGCATAGCTCTCTGGCGGGGACTACAACCACTGCCGCCGATCGACGCCAATTCCTTCAACAGTTATCTCAGCCCCTATAACGCGCTACGCGTTGGCAAGGCCTGGTTCTGGGCATTCGTCCTGCTGCCGCCCCTGAAGCAAGCCGCCGGCCCGGACTTGGCAGGCTTGCAGCGCTTCCTGCTGCCCGGAATGTTGATCGGGTTGGCAGTGGTGGCGGGCGCTGCCACGCTGGAGCGCTGGCAGTTTCCTGGCCTACTCAATTTCGCCAGCGACTATCGCATTACGGCGCCCTTTTCCGCCATGCATACAGGCGGCGCGGCGCTGGATGGTTACCTCGCGATGAGCACGCCGCTTCTTGCGGCGTGGCTGTTTGGCACGCATTCGCTGACGCGCCGGGCAAGCGCGCTACTGCTGTTGCCGCTGGCGCTCTATGCGGGACTGAGCACATTTTCCCGCGGCCTGTATCTGGCCCATGCCGCCGCCGCGCTCATGCTGCTAGGCATGTGGAACGGCGGCCTGGTATGGCGCCGCTGGCGTATGGCGTTGCCCGTCGCGATGGGCATTGCAGTGCTTGCCTACGTACTCGATGCGGTATTTAAAAGCAGCGGCTATCGCGGATTCTGCGCAGCCCTGGTGCTGCTGGCGGCTGGGTTGATAATGGCGGCACACACCATGAGGCCGCTAGTCGCCGCAAGCGGCTTAATCTGCGGAATGCTGGTCGCCGGCGCGCTGGCCTGGATGCTGCCGGTGGGCGAACCGCCATGGGGGCTGTTGAAGACGCCGTATCTGCTCTTCCTGGGCTCATCGCTGGCTTTCGGTTTGAGCATCCGGCGCCCGGCCCGCCTGCTGCCGCTCTCCACCTTGGCATTGGCGGGGTTGTCGGTCACCATGGTCTGGATCGCTTATCATCACGCGGGGCCGGCAACCTTAGCCATGAGCGTCGGCGTGGTGCTAATCGCCATGTCGCCGCTAATCCTCAATCTCCTGCTGGGCCGATCCCTCTGGCGTTCAAGTCCGCATGGCCTGACCGCGCTGATGGCCGGCGTGGTGGTGCTGGCGACCGTCATTCCCGTCTACAACGGCTACTTCGTCGGCGAGCGTTTTGCCCACACCGGAGGCGACCTGTCCACGCGAATACAGCACTGGAAGCAGACACTCCAGTTGATGGATGACGATTGGCGCAGCACGCTGTTGGGTGCGGGCCTGGGTACATTTCCATCGATGTATTTTTGGCGCAACCAGCAACATGAGGTCCCGCCAACTTATCGCTACATGGACCAGGACGGCAACCGTTACCTTCGGCTCACCGCAGGCGAATATGCGGCAGGCTACGGCGAAATGCTGCGTGTGCTGCAAGTCGTCGATGTTCAGCCTGATACCTCCTACCTGCTGGCGCTGGACGTCCGTAACACCGGCGCTCCAGCTTTCCTGCACGTGAATTTATGCGAACGTCAACTGCTCTACCCACAAGGCTGTATCGCCCTGCCCCTGCACCAAACGCCATTGACGCAGGCTTGGCGGCGGTATCAATTCAAGTTGTCCTCCGGCATGCTTGGCCGGTCGGGCCGCCGGGTGCAACTGGAGCTCGCCATCGAGGGGGATCAGGCCGTGCTGGACCTGGACAACCTCAGCCTGCGCAGACAGGCCGATCAACATGAGCTGGTGCGCAATGGCTCATTTTCCGCGGTGAACGACTATTGGTTCTTCAGCAGCGATCGTTATCATTTACCCTGGCATATCAAGAACCTCGGCCTTAACCTGTATTTCGAAATGGGCTGGCCTGGCCTGTTGGCCTACGCAAGCCTGCTCGGCAGCGCGGGGGCGGAGTTGTTGCGTCGCTCATCCGCCGACCACGAGAAGGCCTTGTCGCTGGCCCTGCTTGCAGCGCTGGTCGCGTTTCAGGTGGTAGGCCTGTTCGACAGTCTGTTTGACGTCCCCCGCATCACGCTGCTCTTCATGTTGCTGCTGTGCGCTTCCGCGCTTCAGGCGGCACCATCTGCCATGCCTGCAAGGAGTGCCCCATGCTGAAACTTCTCCACCGTGCCATGCTGCTGGCCTTGTGCCTTGCGATGCAGGCCCACGCCGACGAGCTCAGCCGTACCATCGAACTGGTGAAACCCTCGGTGGTCGGCATAGGCAGCTTTCAGAAAACCCGCAGCCCGGCCTTGTCGTTTATCGGCTCCGGCTTCGCGATCGACGACGGACTGACCATCGTCACCGCGGCCCATGTGGTCAGCGAGCTGCTCCGCACTGACCAGGGCGACATGTTGGGCGTCCTGGTGCGCCAGGGCGAAAGTTCGCAATTCCGCGCCGCCACGATCACGATGCTTGACAAGGAGCACGACCTTGCCCGCCTGCGGGTGCGTGGCGCGCCCATCCCCGCGCTCAAACTGGGCGATTCCGCCGAAATCCACGAAGGAAAGTCGCTGGCCTTCATGGGATTTCCACTTGGCATGGTGCTGGGGCTGCGCCAGGTGACCCATCGCTGCACGGTCTCAGCCATCACCCCCGTGGCCATGCCTACGCTCAGTTCAAGCAAGCTCGACGGCAAGCTGCTGAACCAGCTGCAAAAGTCCCCCTATCTGGTGTTCCAACTCGATGGCACAGCCTATCCCGGCAACAGTGGCAGTCCTCTGTTCGATCCCGACACCGGCGAGGTGATCGGTGTCGTCAACATGGTGTTCGTGAAAGGGCTCAAGGAAACAGCGATCAGCGCGCCCAGCGGCATCGCTTACGCGATACCAATCAGTTTCCTTCGCACGCCGCCGGAGTAGCTAACTTTTTCCGTTGACCAGGCGTCCGGTGATACCCGGCTCATCCCAGGTCGGGAAGAAGTAGGGGTAAAACGAACGCTCCGTGGTCTGTTGCTCCATCAGGCCGCCGAACTTGCGGATCTGTTCGCCCATGTAGTCCAGTTCCAGGCGCAACAGCACGGCCGGCGCGCCGACCCGCGTGCACGGCCGCTCACCGCCAAAATCCCGGAAGCCCAACATGCGCTTGTAGAACATGACGTGGCGTGGATTCACCTCGATCACATAATCGGTATAGCCGTGAATATTATGGGCATAGATATACGAAATATGAATCAGCGCCGCGAACACGCGCTTGGATACGCCTTTGTCGATCGCCAGCCGCGACGGCTCGCACAGGCGCCGGTGCTGGGCGCGCAGATCGTCAAGCTTGTCCCGGAAGTTCTCATCGGCCGGCAAGCCGATTTCATCGTTGTCCAGGCACAGCGACATCGTGCCCACGGTTTGACCGCTGGTCTCGGCAAACAGCGTAATCTTGTTGAGCGCATGGGGCGCGCCGGGGTCGACCGAGTAGCCGCGCCACCCGTACATCTTTTTGAGCAACAGGCTGGCCGCTTCGCGGCGGCCTTGCGAGTTCGCCATACGGATATGGAAAATCTGCTGGTCTATTGTGTGGTCCAGTTCCTTGTTGGTGGTGCCTTCGCCGACCACAAGGTCGCGCAGGCCTGGACCGGCTTCAAATGAAACTATCGCGTCGTCATATTGCACGGTGGGGATCCTGTCAGGTCTGTCGGCCAGTTGCCAAATTAGGACAAACTGGGGCTCATGCTCTTCAGACCTGCCTTTTTGATAGAAAGTTCCCCAACAATCAAAATATATTTTTACGTTTCAGAACCAGCTTTCCGGGATCACCAACACATCCCCCGGCTGCACCGCCACATTGGCAGAAATGTCGCCGTCACGCAATAGGTCCTGCAGGCGTACAGGCAAGCTCTGCCGGCTGCCGCGTACCGTCCGGATGATCTGCGCCTTGTTGCCTGCCGCGAAGTCGGTGATGCCACCCACCGCGATCAGCACGTCCATCAGCGACATGCCCTGCCGGTAGGCCAGCGCCTGCGGCTTGGCCGCCTGGCCGATCACCCGGATCTGCTGGTTGTACGGGCCGACAAAGCTGGTCACGATCACGGTCGCCATCGGTTGCTGGATATACTTTTCCAGCGCCTTCTCGATATCGCGCGCCAGCTGGGTCGATGTCTTGCCGGCCGCCTGCAAGTCCTCGACCAGCGGCGTGGTGATCTTTCCGTCCGGCCGGACCGGCACGCTTACGGAAACCTCGGGATTGCGCCAGACATTGATGTTGACCACGTCGCCGGCGCCGATCAGATAGTCGCCCGGCGGCGCGGACAGCTCTTCCTGCGGCAGCGCGGCGCGGTGCGCGCAGCCCGCCAGCAACACCAACAAGAGCCAGGCTGTGGCGGCAATACGCAATAGTGGATGCATGACGAATCTCGCTTCAATGGTCCAGCTTTCATGATTCAGAAAAGCCGCCCGGCGCTGCTTGATCTGTCTCAATCACTGAGCAATTAGGAAAACATCCCGGATAACGAGCCATATAATTTAGCTTCACCTTCCCCAGGCCAACGGAGCAATCGCAACATGGAGCAGATGATTAGCCAGCTGTTAATCAGTTTGCAGGGGATATGGAAATATCGTTGGTATGCGATCGCGGTCATGTGGCTGGTGGCGCTGGCGGGCTGGACCAAGGTGGCGCTGCTGCCCGACGATTATCAAACCTCGGCGCGCGTCTTTGTGGACACCCAGAGCATCCTCAAGCCGCTGTTGGCGGGCATGACCAGCGTGCCCAATGTCGAGCAACAGGTCTCCATCATGAGCCGCACCTTGCTCAGCCGTCCGAACATAGAGCGCGTGATACGCACGGTGGACCTGGACCTGAACACCAAGACCGCACGCGACCACGAACAACAGCTGGAAGAGCTGATGAGCAAGATCAAGATCGGCAGCACCGGCACCAACGACATCTACACCATCACGTACAACGGCCGCAGCCCCAAGCTGGTGCATGACGTCGTGCAATCCCTGCTGACCATCTTTGTCGAAGGCAGTTTCAAAGGCAAGAATGGCGAAACCAAAAAGGCCGTGCAGTTCATTGACGACCAGATCAAGGCATATGAAGACAAGCTGATCAGCGCGGAAAACGCCGTCAAGGAATTCAAACTGAAGAACAACGGCCTGTTGCCGCGCCAGGGCGTCGACTACAGCAACCAGCTGATGCAGTCGGCGGACACGCTCAACACCGCCCGTCTGGAGCTGGTGGAAGCCGAGCAGGCGCGCAACGCCATCCGCAGCCAGATCAGCGGCGACGAGCCCGTGTTGGGCGCGGACCTGAATCCGGCCAGCATCGACAGCCCCGAGCTCGACGGCCGCATTGCCGCCCTGAACAAGAACCTCGACGCCTTGCGCATGCAATACACCGAACTCCATCCGGACATCATCGCCGCCAAGCGTCTGGTGGCGCAGCTGGAGGCGCGCAAGGTGGAGGAAAGCAAGCTCAAGCCTGCAGGCGACCCGGGCAAGAACTACAGCCCGATGCTGCAGCAGCTCAAGGTCGCGCAAACCGAGGCCGACGCCAAGGTGGCCGCCATCAGCGCCCGCGTACAGGAGTACACCGCGCGCCACCAGCGTCTGCTGGCCCAGGCCAACGCGGTGCCGGAAATCGAATCCGAACTGGCCCAGCTGAACCGCGACTATCTGATCAACAAGGACAACTACGAAAAGCTGATCGGCCGGCGCGAAGCGGCCAAGCTGTCGGGCGAACTGAGCTCCAACACCGACATGATGACCTTCAAGATCATCGACGCGCCGATCATCCCGCTATTGCCGGTCGGCCCCAACCGCGTACTGCTGGCCAGCCTGGTGCTGGGCGGGGCGCTGCTCACCGGCTTGGCGGCAGCCTTGCTGATCAGCCAGGTGCGCCCCACCTTCCTCAGCCCCAGCGAGCTGCGCGAACGCACCGGCCTGCCGGTGTTGGGCACGGTATCGATGACCTGGACTGAAAGCCAGCAAATCAAACGCAAACGCGATCGCTACGCCTTCGGCACCGCACTGTCCTGCCTGTTTGCGGCCTACGGCGCCGTCCTGGCGGTGTCGGCCTTTCGATACTAGGAGCAGCATATGGAGCAACACACCGAGCATGCGCCGCATTCGGGCGGCGTCCCGCGGCATATCGAAATCAATCTCGAACGGTTAAGCCAGTTGGGCATGGTCACCCATGACGGCGGCCGTACTGCCGTGGCCGAGGATTTTCGCATCATCAAGCGCCCGCTGCTGCGCAATGCCCGCGGCGACCACGATGTCGCCCCGCTACGGCACGGCAACCTGATCGTCGTGACCAGCGCCCTCCCCGGCGAAGGCAAGACCTTTTGCGCCGTCAACCTGGCGATGAGCATTGCGATGGAAATGGATATCACGGTGCTGCTGGTCGACGCCGATGTCGCGCGGCCGTCGGTCCTCAAGGTCTTGGGCCTGCCCGCCGAGCCCGGGTTGATGGACATCCTGCTGCGCGAACGCACCGAACTCTCCGATGTGATCCTCAAGACCAACGTCGCCACGCTCAGCATCCTGCCGGCCGGCCGTGCCAACAAGCACGCCACCGAGCTGTTGGCCAGCCGCAGCATGAGCCGCCTGCTGACCGAAATCGCCGAGCGCTACGCCGACCGCATCGTCATCTTCGACTCGCCGCCGCTGCTGATGACCACGGAAGCGAGCGTGCTGGCCGCCCAGATGGGCCAGATCGTCATGGTGGTCGAGTCCGAGACCACCAGCCAGCATGCGGTCAAGGAGGCGCTGCGCCATATCGAGCAATGCCCGCATGTCAGCCTGATCTACAACAAAAGCAAGGCCTTCCCCGGCGGCGAATACTATGGTTATTATGATTAACCTGGCTCCGCGCGGCGCCCCGTATCAACTGAGCATGCTGGTGTTGCTGTCGCTGCCGGCCTGCGCCATCCCGGCCGAGTGGACCGTCGTCCCCTCGCTGCGCATGCGGGAATCCTACACCGACAATATGAACCTGGCCCCGCCCGGCCAGGCGCAAGGCGAGTTCACCACCGAGCTGGCGCCCGGCATCGCCGTCAGCACCGACGGCCCGCACCTCAAGCTGGCGCTGGACTATTCTCTGCAACAAATCCATTACACGCACCGCACGGACCGCAGCACCCAGCAGCTCGACGCCCAGGGCCATGCCGGCCTGGTGCGCGACTGGCTGTACCTGGACGCCCGCTCCAGCATCAGCCAGCAAAACATGTCGGCCTTCGGTCCCCAAGTGCTGGAGCCGACCCAGGTCACCGCCAACAGCAGCACGGTACGCGCGACCAGTATCAGTCCCTATCTGCAGCACCATTTCCACGGCCTGGCCACCGCCCAGCTGCGCTACGATTACCAGCGCGTCACCGGCGGCGGACTGCTCGGCGTGCGTAGCGACGACACCAGCCTGCGCCTAACCGGCGACAACGACGGCCAGGGCTGGAACTGGGACATGCGCGCGGACCGCAAGCACATCGCCGACAATGCGCTGCCGCCCGTCACCATGAACGACACCGCGCTGACGCTGAGCTATCCACTCAACAGCCGGCTGTCGCTGTCGGCCACCGGCGGTTACGAAAAGAGCGACTACCATACCGGCGGCGCGCAGCCGCAGGGCAGCTACTGGTCAGCCGGCGGCAACTGGACGCCATCGCCGCGCACCAAGGTCGCGGCCAGCGTCGGCCGCCGCTATTTCGGCAACACCTACAGCCTGGACGCCGCATACCGGATGCACAGCATGTTCTGGTCGCTCAACTACAACGAGGACATCACCACCACGCACGGCGAGTTCCTCCGCATAGAACCAACCGGCCTCAGCGATTTCCTCTACCAGCTGTGGGCTACCCGCATCCCCGACCCGCAGACCCGCCTGCAGACCATCAAGGCCTTCCTGCTGATTTCCCAGATGCTGGGCCCGAACGGCAACGTCAACTTCTTCAGCCATCGCTACTTCCTGCAGAAAGACTGGAAACTGGCCACCGTCTACACCAGCGCGCGCAGCGCCCTGGCGCTCAGCCTGACAACCACGCGCCGCACCGCGCAAAGCAGCAGCGCCATCGACAGTCCCCTGCTGAAGCCGGACGAACTGGCGCTGGAAGACCGCACCCGCCAGAGCGCCGCCCAAGCCGGCTGGAACTGGCGCATGTCGCCGCGCAGCAGCGTCACTGTGGGCGCCAGCCACAGCAGGGCCGAATCGCTGAGCACCGGACGCAGCGACCGCAACAGCGTGCTGACCCTGGCCTTGACCCATCAACTGCAGCCCAAGGTCAGCGCCAGCGTCGATCTGCGGCATGTCCGCCACACCAGCAACGCGGGCGGCGGCTATCGTGAAAACGGTATCGGCGCCGCGCTCGCTATCGCTTTCTGAACGGAATCCAAGATGTCCACGCCCTATCGCATCGCCTGCGTCGTCGCCGCCCGCCCGAACCTGATGAAGATGGCGCCCATCCTGCGCGCCCTGGCCGCCTGCGACACGCCGATTGAATCCATCCTGGTCCACACCGGCCAGCACTACGACGCCGACATGGACGGTGACTTCTTCACCACGCTGGGAATGCGCGCGCCGGACATCCAGCTGCAGGTCGGCTCCGGCAGCCACGCAGCGCAAACCGCGCTGGTCATGGAGCGCTTCGAGCCGGTGCTGGAATCGGCCGCGCCGGCCGCCGTGCTGGTGGTCGGCGACGTCAACTCCACCCTGGCGTGCGCGCTGACCGCGGCCAAGATGCGCATCCCGGTGCTGCACGTGGAAGCCGGCCTGCGCAGCTACGACCGCGCGATGCCGGAAGAGATCAACCGCGTCCTCACCGACCAGCTGTCGACGCTGCTGTTCACCAGCGAGGCCAGCGGCATGAACAACCTGCTGCGCGAAGGCATCCCCGCGGCACGCATCCACTTCGTCGGCAACGTCATGATCGACACCTTGCAGCGCGAACTGGCGCGGGCCACGCCGGTGCTGGAGGTGCTGCGCCAGGTCAACCTCGCCGGCTTCCTCCAGCACGATACGCGCTACGCGCTGCTGACCCTGCACCGTCCCTCCAACGTCGACGACCCGCGCCGGCTGCGCATGCTGATGGAGACCATCGTCAAACTCAGCGAGGACGTGCCAGTGCTGTTTCCCCTCCATCCCCGCACCCGCGCGATGCTGCAGCGGTACGAGCTCGGCAAATTGCTCGACACCCCGCGCGTCGCCTGCCTGCCGCCGCAAGCCTACCGCGCCATGCTGGGGCTGATGAAACAGGCCAGCCTGGTGCTGACCGATTCCGGCGGCGTGCAGGAAGAAACCACCGCGCTCGGCATTCCCTGCCTGACCCTGCGCGACAGCACCGAGCGCCCGGTCACCGTCACCGAGGGCAGCAACGCCATCGCCGGGCGCGACGCCTCCGTCATCCTGGCCCTGAGCCGCGACATCCTGCGCTACGGCGGCAAGGCCGGACGCATCCCTGCCTTCTGGGACGGCCACGCAGCCGAACGCATCGGCGGGCATATCGCACGCTGGCTCAGCATCAACGGAGAGCCGGGTTGATGCGCAATGCGCTGACGATCGACGTCGAGGACTATTTCCAGGTCTCGGCCTTCGCCGCCCACATCAGGCGCGCGGACTGGGCAACGCTGCCATGCCGCGTCGAGCGCAACGTCGACCTGATCCTCGGCCTGCTCGACCAGCGGCGCACCCAAGCGACCTTCTTCACGCTGGGCTGGATCGCCGAGCGCTACCCGGCGCTGGTGCGGCGGATCGCCGACAGCGGCCATGAGCTGGCCAGCCACGGCTACGCCCACCTGCGCGCCAGCGAACAGACGCCCGCGCAATTCAGCGACGACATCCGGCGCAGCAAACACCTGCTGGAGCAGCTGAGCGGCAAAGCCGTGCTCGGCTATCGGGCGCCCAGCTTCTCCATCGGCGCGCGCAACCTGCGGGCGCTGGACAGCCTGCTGGAGGCCGGCTACCGCTACAGCTCCAGCATCTATCCCATCCAGCACGACCACTACGGCATGCCCGACGGCGCCCGTTTCGCCTGGCGTCCGAGGGGGGAGGCCGGCGTGCTCGAACTGCCGATCAGCACGCTCCACATCGCCGGCCGCAACTGGCCGGCCGGGGGCGGCGGCTACTTCCGCCTGCTGCCCTACGCCGTGTCGCGCTGGGCCTTGCGACGCATCAATTCAGTCGATGGCCAAGCTGGCATATTCTATTTTCATCCGTGGGAGCTCGATCCCGGCCAGCCCAGGCAGCGCGGCGTTGGCTTCAAGACCAGGTTCCGCCACTACCTCAACCTGCACCGCACAGAGGGGCGCATCGTCCGCCTGCTGCGCGACTTCGACTGGGGCCGGATCGACCACATCTTTCTTGGGAATGCATGATGCAGTGGAACGTGGGACAAATGGGGGCACATGACCGCGCACGTTGGGACGCCTTCGTCCAACGCTGCCCGGACGCCACGTTTTTCCACCGCGCCGGCTGGCAACGGATCATGGAAGACGTCTTCGACCATCCCACCTGGTATTTCTATGCCGAGTCGGCCGGCCAGATCCAGGCCGTGCTGCCGCTGGCCCAGGTCAACAGCCGGCTGTTCGGCAACACGCTGTGTTCGCTGCCGTTCTGCGTCTATGGCGGCATCGCCGCCGAGCAGGAAGAAGCGGCCGCCGCGCTCGATCAGGCCGCACAGCAGCTCGCCAGCCGCCTGCGGGTCGACCACCTGGAATACCGCCACCTGCAAACGCGGCACGCCGACTGGCTGCACAAGGACCTGTACGCCACCTTCCGCAAGCCGCTGGCCGCCGACAACGACCAGAATCTGCTGTCCATCCCGCGCAAGCAGCGCGCCATGGTGCGCAAAGGCATGGCCGCCGGCCTGCGCGCCACGATCGACACCAATAGCGACCGGCTCTACGCCAACTACGCCACCAGCGTGCACCGGCTCGGCACGCCGGTATTCAGCCGGCGCTACTTCCACGCCCTGCAACACACCTTCGGCGACGATTGTGAAATCCTCAGCGTGCAACAGGGATGCAGCGCGATCTGCTCGGTGATGAGCTTCCATTTTCGCGGCGAAATCCTGCCCTACTACGGCGGCGGAGGCGACGCCGCCCGCGCCTGCGCCGGCAACGACTTCATGTACTGGGAAGTGATGCGCCGCGCCGCCGACCGCGGCCGCAGCCTGTTCGACTTCGGCCGCAGCAAGTATGGCACCGGTGCCTTCCACTTCAAAAAGAACTGGGGCTTCGAGCCGCAGCCGCTGCGCTACGACTACCAGCTACATCGCGGCAAGCAGCTCAAGGACATGCAGCCCTTGAATCCGCGCCTGCGGTGGTTGATACGCGCCTGGCGGCTGCTGCCGCTGTCGATGGCGAACGCGATCGGGCCGCACATCGTGCGGCAATTGGGGTAATGCCATGCGCGACCTGCTGTACTTGACGCATCGCATCCCCTTTCCGCCCAACAAGGGCGACAAGATACGCGCCTACAACGTGCTGCGCTACCTGCAACGCCACTTCCGCGTGCACCTGGGCACCTTCATCGACGATCCGGCCGACCTGCAATACGCCAGGCAACTGGCCACCGGCTGCGCCAGCGCCTTTTTCATCCGCCTGCATCCGCGCCTGGCGCGGCTGTCCAGCGTCCCGGCGCTGTGGCGCGGCCAAGCGCTCAGCGTCGCCTACTATCGTCACCCGGCCATGCGCGACTGGGTGCGCGACACGCTGGCGCAACACCGCATCGACACCGCCCTGGCTTTTTCCGGCCCCATGGCGCAATACCTTCCGGCCCGCACCGCGCGTGGGCCCTTGCACCGCGTGCTGGACCTGGTCGATGTCGATTCCGAAAAATGGCAGAACTATGCCGACCACCGGCGTTGGCCGATGTCAACGCTGTACCGGCGCGAAGGCCGCAACCTGCTGGAATTCGAGCGGGCAGCCGCCCGCGGCTACGACCAGGTACTGCTGGTCTCCCGCGCGGAAGCCGATCTGTTCCGGCTGCGCGCGCCCGAGTCCGGACACAAGACCGGATATTTCAGCAACGGCGTCGACACCGCCTACTTCACGCCGCAGCCCGACGTGCCGGATCCTTACCAGGGCGCCCGCGCGCTGGTGTTCACCGGGGCCATGGACTACCCGCCCAATATCGAAGCCGTCGTCTGGATGGCGGAGCGGGTCATGCCGGCGCTGCGGCGGCGCTTCCCCGGCCTGCAATTCCACATCGTCGGCGCACGGCCCGGTCCGCAGGTGAGGATGTTGGCGCGGCTGCCGGGCATCCACGTCAGCGGCGCGGTGCCGGACATCCGCCCCTACCTGCAACACGCAGCCTTGGCGGTGGCGCCGCTGCAGATCGCGCGCGGCATCCAGAACAAGATCCTGGAAGCCATGGCCATGGCAAAGACCGTGGTGGCGACGCCGCAAGCGCTGGAAGGACTGTCCGCCGTGCCCGGGCAGGATCTGATCTGCGCCGCCACCGCCATCGAATTTATCCAGCGCATCGGCGAGCAATTGCATGCACCGCAGCCGCTCGGAACGGCCGCCCGCGAACGCGTGCTGCACGATTATCAGTGGGAGCGCAACCTGCAGCGGCTCGGCGACGTGCTCTACGTCTGCGCGACGGCCAGTCCGCAGCCGGAGCCTGCGCCATGACTGCCGCGCTGTCCCCACTGCCGCTACCGGCGGCCGATCCGCAAGCCACCCCGGCCGGGCGCTGGGCCCATGCCTGTCTGCTGGCGGCGCTCGCTGGCCTGCTGGCCCTGCACTGGTCCACTGTCGCGGCGATGGCCGGCCTGTGGTGGCATTCGCAAACCTTCGCCCACGGGCTGGTGGTGGCGCCGGTCAGCGGCTGGCTGGCGTGGCGGCAGCGCGCCCGGCTGGCCGGCTGCGCCCTCCGCCCCTCGCCGTTCATGCTGCTGCCGCTGGCGGCGTTGGGCTTGCTGTGGCTGCTTGCCGCCGTGGCCAATGTCCCTGTCCTGCAGCAGTACAGCCTGGTGCTGATGGTGGCGGCGCTGGTCGCCCTGGTGCTGGGCTGGTCCTATGCGCGCGCCATCACCTTCGCGCTGGCCTATCTGCTGCTTGCCGTCCCGTTCGGCGAAGTGTTCATTTCGCCACTGATCGACTTCACCGCCAGCTTCACGGTCGGCGCCTTGCAGCTGGCCGGCATCCCCGTGTTCCGCGATAACAATCTTCTATCTCTGCCCAGCGGCAACTGGTCGGTGGAGGAAGCGTGCAGCGGCCTGCGCTACCTGATCGCCTCGGCCGCGCTGGGCACGCTCTACGCCCACCTGAGCTACCACAGCCGCGCTCGCCAGGTGGCGTTTGTTGCCATGTCGCTCATCCTGCCCATCGTCGCCAACGGCGCGCGCGCCTTCATGATCGTGCTGATCGGGCATTACAGCAACATGACCCTGGCGGTCGGCATCGACCATCTGATCTATGGCTGGCTATTCTTCGGCCTGGTCGCGACCTCGATGTTCTGGGTCGGCGCGCGCTGGCGCGACGTACGGCCTGCGAAACCAGACACGCCGGCTTCCGGCGCGCCGGCCGCGCCCCCGATGGCCTTCGCCAGAGCGGCCCTGGCAGGCTTGGCCACCCTGGCCGTCTGGCCGGCGCTGGCCTGTCTCGCACTGCGAACGCCGGCTGAAGCGGCGTCCCCGGAACCGCCGCTCACGCTCGCG